>CAZNDR010000060.1:0-13383 GCA_964571835.1 uncultured Cytophagia bacterium
ATATCAAAAATATCACTGATAAAAATAAAACTACTCAGGATAGCACACTTTATAAAAATTTGCCCAAAGAATATCATGCCGTTTTAGAAAAGGCAATCGCCCATCATAAAGAAAACAGCTAACTCGGTTCTATTTTCCCACGCTCTCTTCCCACGTGTGCGTGGGAAATCGTCTGCCAACATTATTACATCGCTTACTATTAAATCATTTTAATTGCTTATAATTCACTAAATTAGATGAACTGGCCACTTACTGGCATTCTTATTGCTTAGAGTCATGCAAATAGTATGTTTCCTCCCTACAAAACCTGAAATTGCCATGAACATAAATAACATTTTCAATGCCGGCAAAATCTCGACTTTGAGAATACTGCCCTTGTTACTCACCTTGATCCGATTGCTATTGGGCTGGCATTTCCTTTACGAAGGTTTGTCGAAACTTTTCGCCAGCCACTGGTCTTCGGTCGCCTATCTTCTTGAATCTCACTGGTTGTTAGCTGATTTTTTTCACTGGATAGCAGCCAATCCTGCGCTACTGAAAATTATTGACTTAATCAATGTATGGGGGCTTATTTTAATAGGCACTGGACTTTTCTTCGGGATGTTCACTCGTCTTGCCAGCGCGGCTGGCGCCCTGCTACTGCTTCTCTATTTTATCGCTAATCCGCCGCTGGTCGGTTTTATTGGTGAAGCGACAGCCGAAGGCCATTATCTCATTGTCAACAAAAACCTGATAGAATTTTTTCTGCTCTTTTTGTTTGCATTTTTTCCTCAGAATTGGTACTACAGTTTCGACCACTTTTTTTCCCATTTTCGTCAAAGATTATCCCCAGACAAACAAGAGCCAGCCTCAGCTAGGAAGAGAGCGAAGAGAATTTTTGAAAGACTTGATGAGCGTGCCCTTTTTTGCTGGCTTTGTTTTTTCGCTTTATAAAAAAAGAAAGTGGGAGAGTTTTGAAGAGATTCATCTTGTCAGCAGGCCGAGCCGCCGTGATGCGGTGACCGGCGCAAGTCCGGTGGGTGCAAGCTTTCAAGACCTAAAAGAATTTAAAGCCAAAGTCGCCACAGCCAAAATTGGAGACGTAGAAATCAGCCGTCTGATTTGCGGAGGAAATCTCATTTCCGGTTATGCCCATTCTCGAGATTTGATCTACGTATCGTCGCTGGTGCAAAGCTATTTCAGCGATGAAAAAGTAATGGAGACGATGCGGCTCTGTGAAAGCTGCGGCATCAATACTATCATTTTAAGGGTCGATCAAAATACCCGGCGGGTGATGAAAAAATATCGCCAGCGAAACGGCAACATCCAATGGATAGCCCAGATCAAAATTACTGATGACGACATAAAATCTGACATCAATGCCGCCATCGATTACAGCGCCATTGGCGTTTATCTGCAAGGCAATAATTCCGATGATTTAGTTGCCGCCGGCAAAGTTGATCTAATCGCCAAAACATTAGCTTACATGAAATCGAAAAAAGTATTGTCCGGCATCGCCGGACACAATCTGGAAGTCATGATAGCTTGTGAAGCGGCCGGCTTGGAGCCAGATTTTTTGCTGAAAACGCTAAACAGCGGGCAATATTGGACAGCAGGACCTCGCCTGATTTCTGATCCTTTATGGAAACCGGATCCACCGAAGCAAATAGTTTTAGAATACGCGAAAAATACGCACGACAATATGTGGTCGGCAACTCCGCTACAGACCATCGAATTTATGAAACAGGTCAGTAAACCGTGGATCGCCTACAAAGTATTGGGCGCTGGGGCTATCCATCCCAGGACTGGCTTCCGATATGCACTGGAAAATGGCGCCGACTTTTTATGCGTCGGCATGTTCGATTTTCAAATAGTGGAAGATGCTAATATTTTCAATGAAATAATTCATGGCGACTTAAAAAGAGTTCGACCCACTATTGTATAAAACTTATAATTCTAAATTGAAACAGAACATAACCAATAAATTTGTATTAAATGGTCGATTTGAGCATTTGAATTAACATGAATTACTTTATAAACCGTTGAAACGGTTTTAAGAAAGCTCTCCTTTGAAATAGCACCCCGAATTAATTCGGGTGCTGGTTCAACATCAACATCAAAATTATAACCGCTTTAGCGGTTTTTTACAGAACTCCATTTTCGAATTTTAGATAAAATAAAAAATTGTCAATTGAGCCGGAAAATTTATGCATCAAAAGTTGCGCTTAAATAATAGGAGGAGGTGATTAGTCGCTGACTAAAATGATATAATAATATAGGGTACAACGTAGCCAAAATTGTTGTAGAAAGTCAGAGGAGTAACTAGCTGTTGTTATCCAACTGGCTCCGTTGTTCAGTGATTTATTAACTCATACTTTGAGGAGGAAAAGATGGTAGACAAGCAGATGAAATTCTGGAAAGTCACTGTGTTCCCGGTTTATTTGATGATGCTGCTTTGCCTGGTATTTCTGCCTTTTGATTTGAAGGCGCAGGTTCAAGGACAAATTACGGGCAAAGTAGTCGAAGCAGAAACCAATTCGGCACTGCCTGGGGCAAATATCATTGTTGAAGGGACAAAACGCGGTGCCGCCACCGATGCCAATGGCAACTTCACCATTCACAAGATTCCACCTGGCAGCTATACTCTCAAAGCCTCGTTCCTTGGCTATCAGGATGCCGCGAAAGAAATTCAGGTGGTTGCGGGCGAAAAAGCGGTAGCCAATTTTTTATTAAAAGAAACCATCCTGAGCGGTGAGCAGGTAATCGTCTATGGCGATTTAACCCGGGGTCAGGCCAAAGCTCTGCAGAAACAAAAGACGTCCGCTAATATTGTTCAGATTGTATCGGAAGAATTTTTCGGCCGCTTCCCAGACCGAAATGCTGCCGAGACGGTTCGCCGTTTGCCGGCTATTTCCATAAGCCGAGATCAAGGCGAAGGAGAAATGGTGATGATTCGCGGCATGAATCAGGAATACAACGCGTTAACCCTTAACGGCATTCGCATTCCGGCCCCAGATGCCGATGATGGCATTCGCAGTGTCGGACTTGACCTGGTCAATAACCGGTTGTTGGGCGAGATCGAGGTCATCAAAGCCATCACTCCAGATATGGATGGCGACGCGGTCGGTGGCGTGGTCAACTTCGGCTTAAGGAGAGCGCCGGCCGAGGGTTCCGCGGTCATCGGTATTGCTGGCGGTTACAATAATCAACTGTCTCAATTCACGACCTATGGGCGTGACATTCAGGAATATTACGGCTTATTTGGCAAGCGGTTTTTCAATAATAAATTAGGTTTGCTGCTAGATGCCGCCTATTACAAAACCAATCGTCAATCAAAATTACGAGAATTAGATTATACCGATGACGATGGCGTTTATGATGAGGAAATTTTTGCCCAGCACACTAACGATTATGACGTCAAGCGGCAACGCTATGGCGTGAGCCTGAGCTCTGATTATGAATTTAACAATCTCCATCGTCTCTACCTCACGCTCAACCATAATACCTACCTGGATGATGAAATTCGCCGCGAAGTCGAATACGTCATCGAAGATGAGGAAGAAACGCGCGAAACACGTAATCGCCTTGAAGACCAGCGTTTAAATCTCGGTATGTTCGGCGGTCAACACAACCTGGGCTGGCTGCAAATCGATTACAAGGCAGCGTTGATTAAAGCCTCTGAAGAAATGCCGGGACGAACTTATTTACGCTATCAACGCGATAATGCTTTTACTGGTTTCTCCAATGATGATATCAAAGAATTCGATGGCACAACAAAATTCACTGGTCTAAATCCGATGAAATTAAATCGCATTCGCTATGATTTGATCTTAAAGGAGGATCAGGATCTTTCCGGGCAAATTAATTTTAAGCTGCCGTTTGTGTTCCTGAGCGGCGAATTGAGCAACTTCAAATTTGGTACAAAGCTGTTGCAGAAAAGCGCTTCGCTGGACTTTCACCGTTTTCAGCAAACCAAATTTACCGAGATCTACACTATTGACGAAGGCAGCTTCGGTTTCGTTGATGTCCGCTATAACAATCCAAAGCTAAAAAATATTTTGACCAATCCTAAAGAATCAGTTTCGTCGTCTTATAATAGCTATGAAGCCAAGGAAACTGTCACCGGTGTTTATGGTATGGCAGAATTGAATCTTAATACAAAATTATCCGCTGTCCTAGGTATTCGCTTTGAAAATACGGCAACTGATTATTTCCAACCCAATCCAGAAAGCGAAAAGATTACCGGCAAGGCAGAACTGACTGGCACTGGAGGATATAGTAATATCTTGCCATCGGCTCATCTAAAATATCGTTTTGATGAGAAAAACAATTTAAAGTTCGCTTATTCCACCGGTTTGGCTCGTCCCCGCTATCAAGAACTGGTGCCGCGCATGGTTATCGATGAGCCGCCAGCCAGCAATGCCGCCCTTGGTGAAATTGCTTACGGCAATCCTGATTTAGAACCACGGACTGCCTACAACTTTGATATCATGTACGACCGCTTCAGCTCTTATCTTGGACTTTTTAGCGTGGGGCTTTTTTATAAAAATTTCAAAGCCTGGCATGCCAGCAAAACCTGGACTGAGACGCACGATTTTGTCAATGACAGCGGTGAACTGTCGCCAGATGGCGTTTTGGAAACCTATCAGGCTTCGCAACCGATTATGGGCGATGGCACGGCCGAATTTTATGGTTTTGAAATTAATGCACAACAGCAGCTCCACAACCTTAGCACGATGCTGAAATATTTTGCCGTTAATGCCAATTACACCTTCACCAAATCGCAGGGTGAAGTCGAAGGCAGAAAAATAACCATGACTCATTGTCCGAAACATATCGCTAATGTCTCTCTCATTTACGATAATTCCAATCTCGGACTTTCTGTGGTCATTGCTGCCAATTACCGCGATGCTATTCTCACTGGAGTTGGAGAAAATAAATATCGGGATGTTTACTTTGATCATGAATTTTTCGTGGACATTTCCGTGGCGAAAAAGATCACCGGCAAGTTGATGGCCATCGGTCAACTCAACGGATTGGGCATTACTGATGAACACGAAGTATTGGGCAATCCTCGTGAAGACTATTCCCGCACGCAGCAATGGGAAAAGTATGGCGTTTATGGAACGGTTGGTCTGCAATATACATTGTGGTAATTGATCCAAATTAAAGGGGAAAAGGGACTGGGATTTAGTATGACTATTTCCTCGTCCCTTTTTTATATATCAGTCGAGCAATTAATTATTTACCAGAACTGAAAATCGTTGAACCGATTAGCGCTGTAAGGGATAGAAATGGAGATTAAATGCTGCAAGCAGTAATCAATTTCTTTAAGACTGGCAAAGATAAACCGCTGCTTCAAGACGAGCAACAAATTAAAAAAATATATGATTCTAAGCGCTGGAAAGTATATATTTCATTGATCATCGGTTTTGGCTTTTTTTATACCACCCGTTTGAGCTTATCTGTCGCTAAAAAGCCAATGATCGACGCCGGCATATTAGATGCCTCTCAATTGGGCATAATCGGTTCAGCTTTATTGTACGTTTATGCCATTGGCAAATTTGTAAATGGCTTTTTAGCTGATCGAGCAAACATAAGAAATTTTATGTCCATGGCCTTGCTTTTTTCAGCCATTGTCAATCTTATTTTTGGGACGATCAACTATTTCATCTTTTTTGTCCTGTTATGGGCTTTGAATGGCTGGTTTCAATCGATCGGTTCGGCACCCAGTGTCGTTTCGATCTGTCAATGGTTCAGCAATAAAGAGCGTGGGACGCGATACGGCATCTGGGCTGGTGCCCACAACATCGGCGAAGGCATGACCTTTGTTGGCACTTCATTTCTTATCAGTTTGTTGGGCTGGAGATGGGGATTTTGGGGGCCAGGTATTATCTGCATTTTTATTTCAATTGGCATGTTTTTGACCCTTGCCGATAGGCCACAAACTTATGGTTTGCCCCATATAGCTGACTATAAAAATGATTATTCTGCCGGCAGACCAACTCAAGAATCCATTGGCAAGTTACAGTTGCAGGTACTCAAAAGTCCCATCGTCTGGGTATTGGGATTCAGTAGTGCCCTGATGTACATTTGCCGTTACGCCATCCACAGTTGGGGACCGCTTTACCTACAGGAGGTAAAAAATTATTCCATTGTCGAATCCGGATTCTTGATCGGCGCCAATACGGTGATCGGTTTTGCTGGCGCGGCGTCCTCTGGTTTTATCTCTGATCGACTTTTTAATTCTCGAAGAAATATACCTACTTTGCTCTATGGACTACTTTTAACGGGATCACTCATTTTATTGTATCTTATTCCGCCAGGCCATCGACTGCTTGATATGCTGGCGCTTGGCTGTTTCGAATTCTCCATTGGCGGCTTGATTGTTTTTTTAGCTGGCTTGATCGCCGTGGATGTGATGCCCAAAAAAGCTGCTGGCGCCGTGAAAGGGCTCATTGGCTTATTCAGCTATCTGGCTGCTGCCACCCAGGATTGGATCAGCGGATTCTTAATCGATGCGGGAAAAATGATAATCAATGGGGACACCAGCTATAATTTCAAAAGCGTTTTTTATTTCTGGATTGGCGCATCTATTTTATCCTTGATTTTTGCAGCTTTTGCCTGGAATGTCAAGCCGACCGAATAGAATAATTTATGCCGGCTGAAACATTCAATACTATGGGACAACCTGCGCCAGGTTATTTCGGTTGAATTTTGCTGATTGCCCTGATTCCTGCATCATTTTTTAATGAGTTAGCATTGAATAGGTTGGCAATAACATTATAAAAATCTGAGATAAATAATAATCAGAGAGCACGATGAACAAAATAAAAATGAGCGGCTATGCTTTCTTAATAATTTTCTGTCTAATGGCGGCTGATAATTCCTGTCATTTTAAACTCGAACTGCCTGAGCGAGGACTATGTGCCCATCGAGGAGCGCGCGCTACTCACCCCGAAAATACTTTGGCTGCCTTTAGAGAGGCAATCCGACTGGGCGCCCACATGATTGAATTTGACGTTCAAATGACCAAAGACAGTGTTTTAGTTTTAATGCACGATGAAACCGTTGATCGCACTACCAATGGACAGGGCGCAGTAGCTGATCTGACTTTTGCCGAAATCAGACGGCTGGACGCCGGCTTGTGGAAAGATGCACTTTTTGAAGGGGAAAAAGTGCCGACCTTCGCTGAGGCGTTGAAAATAATGCCAAAAAATATATGGCTCAATATCCATGTAAAACAAGGTGCTGAGATAGGCAAAAAAGTTGCTGAGCAAATCATCAAAGAAAAGAGATTGCACCAGGCCGTCATCGCCTGCAGAAATGATGTCGCCGCAGCGGTATTGCAGATAAGTGACCAAATCAAAATTTGTAATATGGAACGTCATAGTTCTCAGTGGCGGTACGTAGCTGAAACTATTTCGCAGCATGCTGATTTTATTCAGTTGAACAAACAAGCCGATAGTTTGCTGATCGATTTGACCAAACAGTTGAAAGCCAACCACATCAAAATTAATTATTACAGCACCAATTCGCCAGACAAACTAAAAAAATTGTTTGAAGCTGGAGTAGAGTTTCCCCTGGTCGATGATCTTGAAGCAATGATGTCCGTTGCCGAAAAATTGGGAATCAAACCGCTCAAGCCGATATATTAAGCGAAAAAATTTCTAAAATTCAGCTCTTTAAAAAATCCGTGAATGAAGGCAAAAGCTGACAATGACTGATCTCAGCTATATCCGCGCCAGTCTTCTTTAAGACTGATGACAAATATATTGTCGACCATCGTTTGCCAGGTCAGGTTTAGTTAACCTATTCATTATCTTTATTGTCGAAAATTAGCTGAAAGGCAAAAGCGTATGCTAAAATTTACCCTATTCAAATCCGTTTTGATCTGCTGCTTAACATGCCTGCTCTGCTCAGCTTGTTGGAGTCAGGAAAAGAAATTTGTTGAATTCTCAAGATTTAGTGCCCAGGAAGCGCGGCAAGGTATCGCCGTTGACGATAAATATATTTACGTCGTGGGAACAAAAGAAATTGCCAAATATAATAAGGTAACCAAACAATTAATAAAACGTTGGCAGGGCAAAGAAGATGGACCAATAATTCATCTCGATAGCGGTGTTATTGTGGACGGCAAGCTTTATTGTGCCCATTCCAATTATCCAGAAATCCCCATGACCAGTTCAGTGGAAATCTGGGATTCAGAAACATTGGAGCATATCGATTCGCACAGCTTTGGTATTCAATGGGGTTCGTGTACCTGGATTGACCGCTACGATAATTTCTGGTGGGTGACCTTTGCTCATTATGAAAAATGGAAAGCTGAGATTGGCAAAGGAACAAACTGGACTACATTGATAAAATTTGATGACCGCTGGCAGAAATTGCAAGCCTGGATTTTCCCTAAAACCGTCATCGAACGTTTTCTCCCCATGAGCAATTCCGGTGGTTCTTGGGGCAGTGACAGCTTATTGTATTGCACCGGCCATGATCGCTCTGAAGTCTATGCCTTAAAATTACCTAGACAAGGATCAGTGCTGGAATTAGTCGAAATTATTCCCATGGGAATTTTAGGTCAGGGCATTGCCTGGGATAGATTTGAGCAAAATACAATTTATGGGATAAAAAATCAGGATCGGCTAGTGGTTGCGTTTAGATTGATTAGAGATTAAATTTGTCGACAAGGATCGATGCTTGAATATCAGTATTCAATGCTCCTGACAGCTAAGCCCATTATAATTTCGAAAGAGATGAGTCGCAAAATCAGCTTTTTATTTCCTCTCAACCAGCACCAAATTCTTGCAGCTGTTAAAATTATTTCTGCACCAGTTTGGCGTAATAAATTTCTACTGTTTTCAGTCACTAAATATTCAACAGGCGAACTAATTCAAAACCAGGCACTGCAAATCCAGCCAGCTTTAGTATAAAAATTCTCGCTGATGAGATTTGTTAGTTAAAAAAATGATATTGACTTTGATGAAAAAAATGTTAATACTTTAGAAAAAAATGTCAAGGAAACTCTCCCTGACGGCTACCCTGCTCAAAAATGTTGCCACCAAATTTTCCCTTAGTCAGGCTGAATTAATTCAGCAGGGGATTAAAGCATTTTTGCAAGATCAACTTCATTTTTTTGAAATTGAACGCAATGAGATATATGCGCGGTTTGATGTGCGTTCGCTCATAGAATTTAAACATTTGTCTGTTCTTCCTCTTTGTCTTTCTATCAATTAATGAGTTTTGCCTGAGCCTTGTCAAAAAATATACCACAAATAAAAAAGCCTCAAATCAAGGAAAATTGAGGCTTCGAAAGGCTCAAGCTTGGTAAAGTGTTGCATGCACACAACAGTTGCAGTTTATCTGCCGTTGCTATTCTGCAACACTTGATGGAGGGAGAATATTAAACTTATCCAAAATTCGATAAAGATGGCTTCTGTTTACCCCCAACAACCTGGCGGTTTGGGTGATGTTCCAATTATTGCTTTCTAATACACTGAGAATATAACTACGCTCAAAACTATCTTTAGCCTTACGCAGCTTGCCTTGGTCAGTGAGGTCTTCGGGAAGGGACGAGAGGTTCAACAGGTGAGAAACAAGATGACCGCTAATTTCACTACTATCGATTAAGAGCAGAAGTTTATCCACAAAGTTTTTTAATTCGCGGATATTGCCCGGCCAGGAATAGGCGAGCAGCATTCCTTCAGCATCGGGAAGAAATTTTTTGGTAGGGACATGATTTTTGTGGCAGAATTCCGTCATAAAATGATCAATAAGTGGCAGGATATCATCGGCGCGTTCGCGCAAAGGAGGAACGGCAATGGGAATAACATTTAAGCGGTGAAATAGATCGGCTCGGAATGTCTTCTGTGCTACCATCTCCGATAAATTATGATTGGTGGCAGCAATCAAGCGCACATCCACCATGTCATATTTTTGGCAACCCACTTTAGCTATTTCACCATTTTCGATAGCCCTTAAGACTTTAGCCTGGGCGCGCAGGCTCAGATCGCCAACTTCGTCCAAAAAAAGTGTGCCGCCATTTGCCTGTTGGAATTTACCGATCTGATCAGTTATCGCGCCGGTAAAAGAACCTTTGACATGACCAAAAAGCTCACTTTCGACCAACTCTTCAGGTATGGCGGCACAATTAACCTGCACAAAACGTTCGCTGGCACGAGCACTATTCAGATGGATAGCACGGGCGATGAGCTCTTTGCCGGTACCGCTTTCCCCAGTGATCAGTGCGGTAATGTCCGAAGCGGCAACCCTGTCCATCATTCCAAATATTTGTTGCATCGAGTCACTAACAGCGATCATCTGATATCGGCTTTTCGCCTCTTCAATAAGAATGGTCTTTGCTCGCCGTAGCTTGGATTTTTCCAAAGCGTTGCGGACGGTCAGCAGTACCCGCTCTCGTTCGAGCGGCTTTTCCAGAAAATCATAGGCACCTAATTTAGTGGCTTCTACTGCTTTGGCGATTGTCCCATGACCACTCATAATAATGGTGATAGGCTGGTAGGAAAGATTTTTCAAACGCTTGAGCACCTCCAGGCCGTCCATTCCGGGTAACAAGAGGTCTAATAGTATCAGGCTATAAGTTTCTTGTTCGACTGCTGTTAAGGCACTGGTGCCATTGGTAACATGAAAAACCTTAGCTCCTGTTTCCTCAAGTATTTCACTCAATAGATCACCTAAAACGAGGTCGTCGTCGACAATCAACAATTTTTCAGCCACGATTTTGCTCTCCCTGTTTGACAGGCAACGTGATAAAAACCGATGTGCCAATGCCAGGCTCGCTTTTAACTTGAATCTCGCCTCTGTGATCAGATACAATTTTTTTGACTAAGGTCAAACCCAGGCCCGTACCGCCGGCTCGCCGCGAAAAAAAAGGTTCAAATATCTGATCAAGTTGAGCCTTGGGAATGCCGCAGCCGGTGTCAGAGATTTCTAAGACAATGCCATTTTCGCTGCCAATATTCGCCTGCAAGGATTGTACCAATCTGGTAGCGACAGTTAAAACACCTTGATCCTTCATCGCATTCACTGCATTTTCAAGGACGTTTTTAACTACAATAGCCATTTGATCAACATCAGCAGAAAGACTTGGCAAATCCGCCGCCAGGTCCTGGCGGATTTCGATATTCGAGGAGACAATTTCAGCGATTTCTTTTAAACAGTCTTCGACCAGTGCATTTAGCTTAATGGGCTGCAAATTAGGCCGCTCCAGGTGGGCGAACTTCATAAAAGCATCGGTGGTACCACGAAGCCGGTAGACCTGGGTGATGATATAGTCGAGATATTTATTCCACTGGTCGTCAAGCTTCATTTCTGATTTCAGTCTTATCTGCAATTGCTGGGCAGCCAGCATCATCGATGAGAGCGGTGTTTTGATTTCATGAGCCAGTCGTTGTGCCATGCCAGCCCAGGCCATTGCCCGTTTTGATTGAACTAATTCAGTGGTGTCTTGAAGCGTCAAAATCCACTCCCGCCGATAAAGACTGTTCTTGACCCGAGGAAATAGATTCACCAGGAAATACTGACTAATAATCTCTTTGCTAATAATGATTTCTTCATTTTGAATGGTCGTTTTCTGCAAAATATTCTTTTCTATTAACCGGCGCACATTTGCCCACTGCTCTGATCCAAAAACTTCTTTGAAATGTCTCTTTTTTTGAGTTAATCCAAACCGCTCAACAGCCTTATCATCTTGCCATTTAATGCTACCGCTGGAATCCAGAATAAAAAACAAAGTTGATGGGGATAGCTTTTTTGTCAGCACAAAATTTTCTTTTTTATGCCAAAACCCCAAAATCACCAAGAGTGCGAATGCAATACCAAAACCGAAAAAAAATGTTATCACGGCAATTGGTGGCGTATGCCAATAGTAAGGTAAAGTTTTCTCTATTTCATAAGTGGTTAGCTTTCCGGAAGAAAGAATTTGCAGCAACTTTTTCTTGCCCGATCCTGGCGAGATAAGCGCCAGCCGATCTACTTTCAATGAATCAAACAGAACTGGTTTTAATTTATTATCTAACAATAAAAGACCAGCATCTCCGCTAATGATAATTTCTTTTTTGTTATTATTCTCCAAATCATCAACTAAAAAATTATTGCTTCCTTCGAAACCGGTCGCTTTAGAAGCAACAACTTCATTATTTATATCCCGTATCTCCAAAAGACCATTTTGCCACAGGGTGAGAAATTCATCCGTGTTATTTTCCTCTTGCCAATCAAAAAAAGCGCTGCTCAAAACCAGATCCTCATTTTTATAATCAGAATGGATTAGCTGGTTAGAATTGATATCAAAAAAATGAACCGAGCCGCCTTTTTTAGTTGGTCCAGCATGCACCAACAAGATGACTTCAGGGATGCCTTCCCGGTTCATGTTTTTTATAAACGGACAAATAGCTGATCCATATTCGCCGGCCAAAAACTTGACTTTAAAACTGCCATCATCATCGATGATAAATAACCACGATCGTGAGTCATCTGTTTCATTAAAGTATCGCTGAGCTCCAGCATGTTTCTCACAGTTAAAAGGAGCTCTGCTGCCAAAAATAATCTCGTTCTTACTATCTTGATCAATATCGAACAAGGTTAGCACACTAACAAGCGGACCCACTTGCTTTTTCAGCAAACACTTTCCTGTTTTCAAATCGAAGATCCAGATGCCTCGGGGCTGATAGCCATAGCTTGTAAGAACGATACAAATTAAATCCTTTGAGCCATCTTCATTCCAATCGTAAATCGCCACAGGCATAATTTTAAAACTTGTAAAGGCTAAAGCTTGAGGAATTGGAATATCTGTTATTTGCCAATGCCTGATACAAATGGGATTGTATTCCTCTAAATTATAGATGTTCAGGTAAATCTGGTTTTTCGCTAATTCAAAAGACACCACCTCTTTAACGCTGGTTCCCGATACATCAAAACAGGCTAAGCCGATAAATTGCCCGGCGATGTTTTCCTGGTCCTTTATAACCTGCTCTTGCGACCAGTTTAAAACCACAAAATTACTTGGCCCGGAAGATTTTTCCTGATCAGAATTAGTATAACGAATACATTCATCAGCGCTATCTCCGTCGATATCAGCCATGAGGTAATTTTGTCTGGACGGATCAAATAAAATCACTTTGCTAATAGGCTTCAAATGATTTGGGAAATGTTGCTCTCTGGTGCATTTGGCGCACCGGGAAAAATGGAGAAAAAGAGAAAAGAATAAAATTAGTAAAAAGACCTTAGAAAGGCAGACAGATCGCTGTGAAATTATTTTTATCTTCATGAGGGAAAAATTATTAATAGAGTACGAAAAATAGGTTGATTGCATAGCATCCCAATAGGACAAAATTTTTGTATCCACTCAATAATTGGTGGTAAATAAAAAAATTATTGGCTGTCATTCTG
>CAZNDR010000061.1:0-13377 GCA_964571835.1 uncultured Cytophagia bacterium
GCATAGGCGTTGCCGCTTAAGCCTTCCACTATCAGTTTAAAAATTTTGTTCTTCAATTCAAAATCAAGCAATTTCAGCCCGGCAGAAGGCGCACCGACTCTATTTTCAGGCAGCGGCAGAATAAATTCGATTCCCATCGCATAGTGAATTTCTATTTCCAACTCAGTGGTTATTTCTGTCTCGATTGCACAAAGTACGCACCATCGTTTCTGCTGAACAGAAAAGACTTCATTTTTTCCATTGACCAGTACCTGAGTTATAGTTGTTCCCAATCCAAAAGCCGGCGAAAAACGAAATCGATATGGCATTTCGCCGCTGTTTGTAATTCGCAACTGGGATCTTGTTTGATTACGATAAAACTTAAAATCGAATCTGCTCTGTCCGCATCGAAAATTGGCAATTGAAAAGTCTTGCCAATCTGCTGGAACCTGCGGCGTACATTTTATTCGCCTCAATCCGGCATTTCCTTCCAGCCCGAATAATCCTTTTACCAATGGCAATATTATTCCTGTGGCAGAAAATAGCTGGTGGGGAACCGAAGTGGCGAGTGGACGATAATATTCACCAGAAAGCAATTCAGTCTGGTAACCCGCTGCCGGCAAAAAAGTCATTTTGGCATTAGCCATCAAATTAAACCATCCATTCGTGGCTCGGAAATTTTTATACTCTGCCACTGCTACCAAACCAGTACAAAAAGGCCACACTGAGCCGTTATTATAGTTTATCGGGTCGTAATTCTCATTTTTAGCGGACACACTTCTCACTCCCCAATCAGCGCTCATCTCTGCGGAAGCAAATTCTCTTAACGTTTGGCTAATTTTTTCAGATTCAATCAATTCAAAAAATAAAGGCATGGCTTGCCAGACCGTTGTCTTTGGATAAATTTTTCCATCGGTAAACAGAGCGAAATTGAGTCGTCGTTTTTTTTCATCGACAAAAATATTGAGGAAGGAATGTTTTGCTTTTGTCAGGTGCTCTTCGCAGGTCTGCTTTAATTTATCATCATTCATCAACTCACATAATTCGCCGAAGCAGTGAATAGCTTGAAGCCACAGAGCAGCTAAATAAATATCTACTTGCGTGTGCTGCAGCAGCTTGCCCACTTCCATAGCGCCAAGACCAGCAGCGCTATTCTCCATCAATCCGTCACCATCTTCATCGGCAGAGCAGCCATAATCATAGGCTTTTTGAATTGAATCCCAGTTAGCCTGGATAAACGCGATATCATGACTGCTTTGCCAATAGTCATGAACAGCGATGATAAAATAGGCGGTAGTTTCAGCGTGATAATAGCCGTAGGGATAATCTTCAAACCACTTGATGAGCGCTGCGCTTTGAGCGATTTCATGCGGAATTTTGCCATCAGCGCGCTGATACTTTTTTAAAAGATTGAGCGTAATTTTGACATTTTCAAAATCGCCATAGCAGCACATTGCCAGTGAATTAAAACAGGCATCACCACCAAAAAACCAGCCAAAGCCGGGGCGATACGTATTGCCGGAGACACCGTAACCCGCCACCAATCCTGTCCCAACTTGCGAATTTTCCACCATTCCTTTATCCAGCGCGGCTTTCGCCCATTCATAGGCCAGATCTAATTGAGCAACTGGAGTTTTTATGGACATCATTTCTCTTGGTAGCGAGACAAAATGCTGCCGTTTCTCCTGATAAAATCGGTGCGCTGAACTGAGTAATTTATCATAAATTTCCACTGCTCTGTCTTTTCCTTCTATGCTACCCGAGATGCAAAGGGGAAAAAATTTTTCTTTGGCAGCTTGAGGATTTATTTTAACCATAAATTTCAGTGGATCAGCCGGCAATTGGTGTCCTGGCGTGCTCGACATTTTTTTTGCCTCAGGCGAACCAATCAAACCAACATATTTTTTGCTACCTTCGCCGATGAAATAAGCCGGCAATTCTTCAAGCCAAAGCGTGTATTGTCCGCCCAAACCAGCAGGCCACATGGGAATCAAATTGGGAACAAATTGAATCCACAACTCTAACTCAGTAAAAGTATCAACGTCAAAAAGTAATAGTGCACCAGCTTCATTTAAGGGGGTCAATAAATGAATTTGAATAAAAAAAAGCTCTTGTGTAAAAATGAGTGTTGTTAATTCCGGCCGGACAATGGCTCGAAAAAACATTTTTTCACCACTTAGCCAGGTGTTTCGATGAGGCAGGAAAACTGAAAATCGCAGATCGCTCACTATTTTGAATGGATAAATCCATACTTCAAAAACGCCTGCTTGATAGCCGAGCAGCGCGGCTTTTCTGCCCACACTTTCGCAGTAGGCAAATCCCGATGAAGTTTCTTCTAATTGAATATCACTATTTTCAATTTTAAATTTTTTTAGCCTTGTCGATCTTTTCATTGCAAACCAAAGGTATAAGTTCTGGTGATCCACATTTCAACTTTCTTATTGGTGGACTTAGCAGGAAGATAGCGACCTTTCAAAGCGGCGGCTTTTGCGGCATTCTCGCATAACGTGTTATTGGTGGTATTTTCCAAGACAATTGCCTCCACTACTTTCCCGGTCTCATCCACATGCAGATGCAATTTTACCAAGCCTTCAATGCCTTTCTTTTGGAGTTCCTGAGGATATTCTGGAATCACTTCAAAAATAGGACGAGGTTGGAAAATGGTCGGGCGATCTGCTGTTAAGCCAGTTCCCCGCCCATCGGAAGCCAGAAAATAATCAAGCTCCGTTTCATCGATAGTTAAATTTTCCGGGATCATTTCGTCATCGCTGGGAATCGGAACGGAGGGTTTGGGAGGAGAACTGTGACGGGTGCTTTGTCGAGTTACCGGAATATCTTCGACACTCAATGAGGTAAAAACGACTCGTGCTTTTTCCTTCTTGGTTTGATCAAATTTGGGGCAAAGCAGAAAACACAAAATAAATAGACTCAAAGCCAGAATCGCTGATTTTTCCAGTCTCCTTTGGTAATCAGACCGGCTTGCCTCCTTCTGATATTTCGTCAAAATAGCCCCTTTGCCAAGATGTTTAAATTATTTCAAAAACATCCTTCTTGAGCCAGCCGACATTGCCATCGGCTAAACGTATTTTTGCCCACTCGCCGCTAAACTCTTCAATTCTGAATTTAGCGCCTTCGTGGAGGGAGAAAAGTTCGGTCCCACTCTCGGATGGTTCGCCCAACACATCAACTTTATCTTTCATTACAATTGCATACTGTATTGATGATTCTGCTTTGTACTTAAAAACAAATAACGAAAGTGACAATGCAAAAACGACCAATAAGGGGATGAAAATCAATTTTAAAACTCTTTGAATATTGATTTTGTTAATCAAAATTCTTAACATAATCGAGATTGTCAAAAACAAGTAAGTGCCGATCATCAGCCAGACCACGGCTGTCATGCTTAAAAAATTTCTGATATCTTCAAAGATTTTGGAAATAGGCGGACTTTTAATATTATCTACCACTCTTGTATTCACCAGTCGAAGGTTGAATATGATATCTTCATTCTTCGGATTTTTCTTGAATGCTCGCTCATAACAAAGGATCGCTTTGCCATACTGACCGGTTCTATAATAGGCGTTTCCTAAATTGAAATAGAGTTGCCAGCTTTCAAAATGATTATTGACAATTTCCAGATATTTGGCAATGGCTTCCGGATATTTCTCTTGCTGATAAAGCTTATTCGCTTCTGCGAACAGATATTGATTGTGATCAGCAAACGCATTACTGATCAACAGAATTGTCATTAAACAAAGCAATTTTCTCATATGAACCGTTATCCCGCTTAAATCACTTTTTCCAGCGCAACAATAGCTTGTCTTGCCTCATCGAAAAATAGTTTCATCTCATCTAATTTAGCCGTGGCTGGAGCAAACCGTTGATAGTCGCACATTTTCAAGCACAGCAAGTATTGCTGGACAACCTCTTCGGGCACTCCTTTATTTCTCATTAAGCCTTCCACTTCATCAGTAATAATGCCAGCAGAGGAGATATTCAGTTTATTGCCAAGAAATCCCATCAAAGAATTGGACACTTCAGCATAAAATTCCTTTTGTGTGGTTTCGGCTAAATACTTTTTGGCTTTGGCAAGCTGCTTCATGGCCAATTGATTAGCTTTTCGGCTTCGAGCATACGCGATGTTGCCGCTTAATTTATCAAGATGACGTCGGTAACCGTAAGCTGATCCCAGCGCCACCAGCGGCAGAAGGAAAATCAAATAGAATAAAAAGCTCTTATAAAAGTAATTACCAATTCTTTTAAACTTTTCCGATCCCAATTGGATAAAACGAATATCCTGACCAATATATTTGACATCCTCTTTGGTATGGCCACCAGCGGTCATAGCGACAAATTTGTCATCCGATTTTCCCACTTCGACCAATATCTCTTTGGTACGAATCACTTTGTACTGTTTGCTGGTGATGTCAAAAAAAGAAAATTCAATCGGTTTGATCTTTTGCCTACCGGGGTAGCGCGGCACAAGCACATATTCAAACGCCTTGCTGCCAGTTACCCCCCCCTCGCCGCGGCTGATCTTCTCCGAAATTTTTGGTGCATATTGTTCAAAATCGTTGGGCAATTCCACATTGGGATTGGGGATCATTTTTATATTGCCGGCACCTGATATTTCGACTTTCAGGGAAATGGCTTCGTTAGCTTTAACCTGTTCTTTATCAATTGCTGAAGTGATATTGAAATTTCCCACTAAACCGGAAAAATTCAAAGGCTTGTTTTCCGCAGGCAAAGGAAGCACTTCGATAGACACCGGATTAGAAATCACTGCTTTGCTAATCGATCTGCCAAAAAATGGATCATCAAAAAAGCTATCAAAAATTGAGCGGCGCCAGCTCTGCACCCGCACATTACATTCAATTTCCATGGTACCAACTTCTTTTTTGCCGGCATCAGTCGGGAAAAGCATCATTTTTTTAATATCAGCGACAATATATTTTTTACCATTGATAACTTCTTCATAAGTTCGCGGCTGGGTTCCCATATCAAATTCTTCAACCCAGAAGCCGGCTGTTTCAGGCAGTTTCGTTATCCCGTATTGAATAACCGACACTCGGGTGTAGATTTTATAAGTCAGTAGGATGGGTTCGTTTACATAAACTCGCCGCTTGTTGGCCGATACTTTCAAATACAAATTTTCATTATCAATCTGATCAGTCGACTGCTCTGCGGTAGGATATTGTGGTTGGCGCGGCTGTTGTTGCGGCGGTTGAGTCGCAACATTGACAACCTCAATCTGAATTGAATTAGAGCGATATTCTTTGCCGCCCACTCGAACAACAGCTGGCGAGATAGCGAACGTCCCCAACGCAGTGACTCGATAGGTAAAAGATAGCGATTTTGAAACACTCATCCGGCCATTAATAATCTGAATATTCTGTGAAGTCCCTGAACTGCCGAGATAACTGGCAAAGGAACTTATGTCTGGCATTTCTGGATTGCCAGCGTTATCCGCATTGTCACCAGAAATATCGACCGTCAAAGTAAAATCTTGATTTAGACCAACTCGAGTGCGGTCGACTGATAGCTTAATATCGATATCGGCACCATAAATAAGCGGTGAGCCAATAATGAACCACGTGATTATTATTTTAAATAAAGGCTGACCTTTAATCATGTAGTTTCCTCAAAAACTTCTATCTATTGAAAAGCTTCATTAGCTTCAATTCATTTCAATTTTGTCAGTATGCGTTCATTATCAAAAAGCAACTGATTACAAAGCAAAATGAAAAAAGAATGAACTGTCTATGTTTATAAGCTCCCCTAACCCTACTGCTCAAGCACAAGCTTTCATAGGGAAAATTGCTGGGAAGACACCGTTTACCTGCTTATGCGCGAAGAGTTGGGATTGAAGAGGCTGTTAGGATTCTTTGATGCACTGTGATGGGTTACCTCACATTTTTTAAAATTACCAATCTTTGAGCACACGAAATGATCCCGCTTTTTTGGCATTTTTTTCTTTTTGCAAATCGTTATTATCCTCTTTGAGCGCTTCTAAAATTCTTTCAGCCTCTTCTTTTGTCATCTCTTGCTGATCTTTCGGCTGTTGCTGCTGCTGCTGTTGTTGTTCCTGTTCCTGCTGAGACTGATCTTGTTTTTGTTCGTCCTTTTGTTCCTCTTTGTTTTCATTCTGCTGTTGATCTTGCGTTTGCTGTTGCTGATTGGACTGTTGCTGTTGCTGATTTGGCTGCTGTTGCTGTTTCTGCGCCTGATCTTTTAATTTGGCGCGCACAAATTCAAGATTATATTTGGCATCTTCGTCATTCGGATTTAATTTTAGAGCCTGAGTGTATGCCAAAATACTTTCAGGCAGTTTGCCCAGGCGATATAATGAATTTCCCATATTGTAATACGATTTCGATTGAAGCAAGATATCGTCGCTGGAAAGGCTTTTTTCAAAATCTTTCATCGCTTCTTCAAACTTAGTCTTCTTGTACTGTGTATTGCCAATGTTAAAATGAATGATCGGATTTTCAGGATTGTTCACCAAGGCATCACGGTACTTATTATTCGCTTCATCAAATTTTTCTTCCTCGTAAAGTTTGTTGCCTTCGAGAACCTGTTTTCGTCCTGGTTGGGCAAATAATGCATTGATCATAAGCAAAGGGATTACCAAAATTACTACTACATATTTTATCGATCTCATCTTAAAATCTCCCTTGCCATTCTTTTTTAACTTTCTTGCGCTCGGAAATAAAAATTTCAAAAATTAAAAAAACAATGGCAAAAATTAGTACATACTGGAAGCGATCTTCAAATTGAGAAAACTTCAGCGAGGCTAATTCTTTCTTTTCCATCTTGCTTATTTCATCATAAATTTTGGTTAATTCACTTTCGCTGCCCGAGGCACGATAATATTTTCCACCTGTCTGCAAAGCTATTTTTTCCAGGGTGATTTCATCCAATTTGCTCGTCACAACTTGTCCTTGTCTATCTTTTTTAAAGCCGATATTTCGGCCGGATTCATTGTACAAAGGGATTGGGTCACCGCCAACTGAACCTACGCCAACAGTAAAAATGACCAAACCTTCTTTTTCGGCAATTTCAGCCGCTTTTATTGGATCGCCAGCATGATCTTCACCGTCAGTGATCAAGATTAAAACCTTGTGTTTGCGCTCGCGCTGCTCGAACGTTTTTGTCGCCAGTTTAATTGCTTCGCCGATCGCCGTTCCGGGCGTTGGAATTGAGCTAATGTCCATGATTTCTAAAAACATTTTCGCCGCACCATAATCCAAAGTCAGCGGGCATTGCACAAAGGCTTCACCGGCAAAAGCAATTAATCCCACCCGGTCGCCTTCCAGCAGATCAATAAATTTGCCTACCGCATGTTTGGCTTTTTCCAAGCGATTGGGCTTAATGTCTTCAGCCATCATGGATAAGGAAACATCGGTAGCAATTAAAATATTGACTCCTTCTCTTTTTACCTGTTCCAATTTTGTGCCGATTTGTGGCTTGGCTAACGATAAAACCATAAAAAAAACTGAAATAATCAGCAGCACTATTTTCCACAGTTGTCGCTTTCGACTTAAAGATAAGGTGAGCTTTTGTATTAATTCCAGGCTGCCAAATCTTTCCAGAGCTCTTTTTTTCCAACGAAAGACGAAAACAAAAAATATGATAAGTGCCGGCATAAGCCAAAAAAATTGCAAATATAGTATATTGTCAAATCGGATCATTCTCTATTTTATTCCTAATATATTCATTTAAGGAGCCTTGTCTCTTCCCATTTACAAAATTGCTGCTATTCAAAAGTGAAGCCTCAGGGTATTTTTCGAAAGCGCGTATTTGTCAGAACAATTTCCAATAACAGAAACGCTAACGCCGCCAGTACAAAATTAACAAACAATTCGGAATAGCGAGTGAATTCTTTCACTTCGATTTTTGTTTTTTCTAATTCGCCAATTTCATGATAAATTTTTTCCAGGCTTTTTTTATCAGTTGCCCGGTAATATTGTCCGCCGGTAATATTAGCAATTTTCGTTAGCACATCTTCATCGATGTCCACTTTCATCGGCACGTAGCGTTTTCCCAAAAACGGATCATCAATGGGATACAACGCCTCACCGTGTTTGCCCGCACCGATAGTATAGATTCTTATTTTCATTGTCTTGGCAATTTGGGCGGCGGTAATGGGATCTAACTCGCCGCGATTATTTCGGCCATCAGTCAGTAAAATTACTACTTTGCTTTTCGCCTGGCTCGTTTTCAATCGGTTGACACAATTGGCAATTGCCATGCCAATGGCCGTTCCGTCTTCAATCATTCCGATATGAATTTCCTGCAAAAATTTCAGCAGAATTCCGTAATCAAGCGTCAAAGGACATTGCGTGTAACTTTTACCAGAAAACACGACCATCCCCAACCGGTCATTGGTTCGCTCATTAATAAATTGCGCCGCTACTTCTTTGGTAACATCGAGTCGGTTTTTGTGTTGAGCTAAATCTTCTGCCAGCATACTGCTAGAAATATCCATTGCTAAAATAATATCGATTCCCTCGGTGATTATTTTTTCTTCTTTAGTGCCTGATTGAGGTCTGGCAAAAGCAACCACTAATAAAGCGATAACCAACAATCTTAACAGGAATAAAACATGTCGGTAGCTCTTTGACGGCGTTGCAGTGACTTTTTTAATGTTGCCTAAATTAGAAAAACGCAAAGTGCCGCTGACTCTGGTAAAGCGTTTCAGGTACCAAACGATTATCACTGGTAACGCAACCAGTAGAAGCAAAAACTCAGGATTATGAAATCTGAACATCCTTCACACCTCCTTCCTTTTCCGCTTCTCCTTCGAGCAGCACTGTTTTGCCGGCGTCTAATGCTTGAACCTCACTTGCCTGCTGCAACGGTTGATCCCGGAGTTGTGTCGCTCCATCTGCTGTACTTTCAGATGTCTCCACTTCCTCGGCAAAAATAATTTTTGTATCGTTGACAATCTTAAAAGCCAAATCAGTGGTTGATTTATGTTCCGCTTCCTCAGGGAGGTACTTGGCAAATTTGACCAGATCACAGTTTGATAAAAACGTATCGATTTGTTGGACAACACCATCTTCAATTTGGTTCGCTTGCAAATTATCGATCAATTGGCCAGTGGTCATTTCTAAGGCATAAATAAAAAATCGGTCTTCGATGTATTGTCGGATGATCTCTGACAGCCGGATGTAGTACTGTTTTATTTCTCCTTTTTCCAGCAAACCTTTTTTGATCAATGATTCCAGCGCTCCCAATGCGATAACATGCGGCGGTAATTTTGGTTTTTCACGGCGAGGAATCAGTGCCTTACCAGCTTTATAGCGACGATATAAAACATAAACTAAAATCCCGATGACTATGATGATGACACCAGCCAGCACAAAACGAATTGTCAACCACCAGTCCTTTAGAATTTCCAAAGGCTGTTTAATATCTCTGATGTCTCCTTCTTCGCTCGGTTTCAGGCTCTCCACCGTAATTTTTATCGCTTCAGTGGACAACTCATGCCACAAAGTATCGTTTAGCAACGCATATTGTACTGCCACAGGGGGTATTTCATAATCACCGATATCGTACGTTGAAATGGTATATTTTCTTTGTTGAATAATTTCGCCATTTTGTTTCGTTGGCTCAATATCTTCATAATCGCGAATTTCAAATGCGCCCAGATTAGCTCCCAGATCGGGCATCTTAATTTGCATGTCAGCATCACGACTGACCACGATCGAATAGTTGATCAAATCACCGATTTTAATATTAGTGCGATCAACTTTAGCTTCGAGCAATACCTTGCCAGGCGCGGCGAAAAGCCCCTTGACCAAAATTAATAGCAATAAGATAAAACAGCATCGAAACCGCATGTTTGCCATTTTTAGCGCAACCTCAAATCTACCCAAAAACTCCGCTTCATTTGTTTCTGTCAAATTAATTATTTCAACACATCATCATAAATCTTGACGCCTTCAGCGCGCATTAACTTCTGAGCTAACTCGTTATAAACTTGTTGTTGCTTTTCCATAGCGTAATCCTGAGCAACTTGTTGCTGAACCTCTGCGAACGGTTTTTCCCTGATCACTTTTCCCTCTTTATCCTTTTCGGTATATTTATCCAGATTAGCTTTATAATAAAGCTCGACATCTTCGGGAGTGATGCTCACTTTGCTTTGAATTTCCTCCTGCAATAGCTTTCGTGCCATAATTCCTTTTTTTGCCTGAAAGGCCGCTTCCACAACTTCAGCATCTTTGTCCAACCCTTTACGTTTAGCAGAATCGTACAGTAATTCTGATAAAATGTATTGTCTGAGAAATTGGAGTTTCATATTCTTTTCTTGATATTGCGACTGCACTTCGGAGGGATACTGGCTTAACTCAAAATCAATATCTCCCTGGGTAATTTGTCGCGTTCCGATAAGGGCCACCACCATGCCGGGTCGCTTCTTTTGAACTGATTCCGGTTCCAAACTGGTTGATTCAGTCAAGGTCTGCCTAGCGTCTTCTGGTCGCTCCAATCGCTCCAGGCAGGCGACAGTCTTCTGGTCGATCGACCTTTTCAATTCATCAGAGGGGTTAAAATATTTAGCTCGGGTATAAAAAGTCAACGCATTTTCATAGTCTTTCAACCGTTCAAAATAAATATCACCAACGGTATAACTGATATTGGACTGCTCGTCATCGCTTAATTTATAGGTTTGCAAATAGCGGATGTACTCTTCAGCCGATTGCCTGAACAACGAGCGGTTGTACAGCTCATTAGCAAAGTTGCGCGCTTTCTCTTGACTGATATTCGGTTGATTAGCCTTGCTGCATCCCAACAACAGGGCCAGGGCAGCGATCAAAACTAGTAACTGTTTTTTCATTTTTGTGTGCCTCCAATTCTGTTAAAGCTGATTAATCAAAAAATTCGACCAATCCTGGCTTGGCTTTAGACCATCACCTGCCTCGGCTCAAAAGCTGTCTTGCGGCCGGGCTCGTTGACCATTAGTTTCAGAATTGCGCAACGAAACTCTGGCTTCAATTGCCACCAAAGATTAGTCGAAAAAAGAATTTTGCACCAATTTGTTGACTTTTACCAAAACTAACGAAATCTTTTTGCTCTCATTCGGAAAAATCGTATCAGCGGTTCGATATAATCTTGATCGGTTCGCACATCAATATGATCGACATTAATCGAGCTGAACAATTTCTCTCGCGCTGCTTTATCATCCATTGATTGCTTGGCATAATGGCTTCGAAAAGCATCATACGAGGTGTCGACCAGAATGATTTCTCCGCTTTCGGCATCTTCCAATTCGATAAATCCCACATCTGGCATGTGCATTTCTCGTGGATCCGTAACAGTTATCGCCACAATGTCATGGCGGCGATTGGCAATCTGCAGCGCTTTTTCATAGCCGGTATTGATAAAATCGGAAACAAGAAAAACAACACTGCGACGTTTGGAGACCCGATTCAAGTATTCCAGAGTTTTGCCGATGTCAGTTTTCGTACCTTTTGGTTTGTGATAAAGTAATTCGCGCAGCACGCGCAGCACATGAGATTTGCCTTTTTTGGGCGGAATAAATTGTTCAATACCGTCGGTGAAAATAATCAATCCCACTTTATCATTATTTTTAATGGCTGAAAAAGCTAACAGAGCGCACATCTCGATGGCGATTTCGCCTTTCATTCGGTTTTGCGTGCCGAAATTTCCCGACGAACTGACATCGACTAACAACATGACCGTTAATTCACGCTCTTCCTCGAATATTTTCACAAACGGATGCCCCATGCGCGCCGTGACGTTCCAGTCGATAGTGCGAATATCATCTCCAATTTGGTATTCGCGCACTTCGGAAAATTCCATGCCGCGGCCTTTGAACACCGAATGATATTCGCCAGAAAAAACATCGTTCACTAAACCGCGCGTGGTAATCTCGATTCGTTTGACTTTTTTTAGTATCTCTTTGGGGATCATTGTGCTGTTTTTAAAAGTTTCATTTTTTGTGTCCGACTAACCATATCTAATATTTTTTTTAATTTCCAACGCTAACATCCAAATTACCAATCAAATCTAAATGTCAATTATATTGAAAATTTATCTAGCGAGATTTTTTTAGATTTTGGATTTGGAGATTTGTTTTTTGTTTATGGTACTTCAATCTTGTTCAAGATTTTCCTGACTACATCCTCAGCGCTGACTTCTTCTGCTTCAGCTTCATAGGTAACAATCAAGCGATGACGCAGAACATCCATGCCGATGGAACGAACATCTTCCGGGGTAACATAGCCGCGATGGCGCAGGAAGGCATGAGCTTTAGCAGCCATTTTCAAATAAATGGAAGCGCGAGGCGAAGCACCATATTGAATAAGATCAGCCAAATCTGTCAGACCGTAGTCATTAGGATTTCGGGTGGCAAAAACGATATCAATAATGTAGCGCTCGATTTTTTCATCCATGTAAATATCGGCTACCACTTCTCGGGCACGAATGATTTCCTTTGGTTTGACCACAGCTTTAGCAACCGGAATTGTCTTTTGCGTCATGCGGCGCATGATTTCCAATTCCTCTTCTTTATTGGGATAGCCAATCGAAAGCTTCAGCATGAAACGATCAATCTGAGCTTCGGGCAAGGGATAGGTTCCTTCCTGCTCAATGGGATTTTGAGTGGCTAAAACCAAAAATGGATCATCGAGCTTGAAAGTCTCTTCGCCGATGGTTACTTGCCGCTCCTGCATCGCTTCCAACAATGCCGATTGGACTTTGGCCGGCGAACGGTTGATTTCATCAGCCAAAATCAAATTAGAAAAAATCGGTCCTTTTTTGGTGGTAAATTTTCCATCGTGCTGATCGTAAATTAAAGTCCCGATAATATCAGCGGGCAATAAGTCAGGCGTAAACTGGATGCGCTGAAACTTCGTTTGAATGGTACTGGAAAGGATTTTGACTGCCATCGTTTTTGCCAAGCCAGGCACACCTTCGAGATGAATATGCCCGTTGCACAAAAGTCCGATGAGCAATCGTTCGATCATGTACTTTTGTCCAACAATAACTTTGCCCACCTCATCGGTAATTTTGTCGACAAAAGCACTCTCTTTCTGTATCTTTTCATTCAACGTTTGAATATCAACGTTCATTAAACCTCCTCAACAAAATTCTATGTTATTTGTAAGTCTTAATTACCACTACTAAATTAAACTAACATAAAAAAGGAAAGCGATTCCTTTATGCATAGCCCAGGTGCATTCCATCAAGGGAATGCACTCCATTTGTACAACGCTACTTGAAAAAAATGACAATATTTTGTGCCTTGCCTAAAGCGGCGGGAAGTTTTCAGATTCAAAAAAATTTGGTTTCACCGCAGCCAAATCATTTTTTTATTATTAATGTGAATGACCAGTTGAATTATTGTCGCATAAAGGGAAGGGCTAAAGCCCA
>CAZNDR010000062.1:0-5712 GCA_964571835.1 uncultured Cytophagia bacterium
ACCAGCAAGTTTTGAGATTACCGACATTATCGCCCCAGCCACTATTCGGGCATCACAGAATGAGGACTGGGAGATAATAGTCGATGTCGAAAATACCGGTGGCGCCGCTGTAAATATTCATCCGCCGACAATCAATGATGTGCGGATAGTTATCGGTGATAGCCTCCGGACAGACTATGTCATTGTGCCACCTACGGGATTATCGACGGGCGGGTTTATTTTGTACGGCGGACAGCCATCATCTCTGATTTATAAAGTAGATAGAGCTGGCGAAGATGCCGGGAGCGGAAGACTTGAAGTCCGGTTGGCTGTCAACGATATAAATGATAATAAAAACTACACCGCCCATAATAGCACTGACATAACTGTTCTCTCAACCGCTGCCGTGCAATTATTACAGACGCAGCCTATTTGTTTCAATTATGACGGCGAAAAAGGATTGGTCAATCGCGGGCAGAATTTTTTGGTTCGCGTCTGGCTGCAAAATTTGGGAAGAAAAGCAGTTCGGGACGTAACAGTCACGCTCACGACCAGCGGCGGTTCTTCAATAGGGCAGAGTTCGCTTTCAAAAGATTGGATAGCTAGCAACGCCACAGACTCAGTAGATTTCGCTGTGATAGCTGATAAATTTACTGTTACTAACAATGAAGTCTTTACCTCTGAAATTATCTCAGCCATTGAGGATGAGACCGGCTTGACAGCAGCTATCGACAACAGCGGAGATGATAAAGCCCGCATTGCCATAAAGGATTCGGCGAAATTAAGCCTGAGCGCTTGGACTGAGACCAGCGATTCGGTGTTTACCATCAGCCAGGTGATAAAAATAAATGCCAGGACAGCACTAATCGGCAGTGCCCCAGCGCCGGTAGATAACTCTGGAATGATGGGAATATTTGTTCCAGAAAAGTATCGAATATTAGTCGGCAGCGATACCCTTGATAATTATAATATAATCTCATTTATTCCCGGAGAAATTTATGCATGGTCAGTCTTAGCGCCCGAAATTAGCTCCGGTCCTGATACCCTAAAAATTTCTCTTTTGCAGCCGCCTAAGGATAAAAATTTGAACCAGCTTGCTTTGCTGCAAAACCAAACAGATAGTGTCTTTATCAGAATCGAAGCTACAGATATTTTGTTCTCTCTGCAAGTCGCCGCGCCTCAGGGTGCATTAGATCAGGTGGTTTCTGCCTCTCAGGAATTTACGATTCAAAGTGTGGTTCAATATTCGTCTAATTTAAAAAATGTAACCGCTTCCTTGACTTTGCCCGACGGGGAGCCTGCCTATAGCTTTGTGTCGCCGGCTGATTCAGTGCAATCCGCTCATAATCTTATTCCCGTTTTATGGAAGATTAGAGCGCCGGAAAGACCTGATGACGTGTTTCGAAATTTGGTGGCAACAATAAAAGCTTTTGAAGGAGAAGGAACGGTTCCGATTGTCTTGAATAAATCAGTAGAAGTCTTCACCGTTTCGCGAGCTGTGCTGGAGCTTGAGGCATTTATTTCTTTTCCAGAAGGGGCTCGAGATGGAAAAGTAACGACCAATCAGCTATTCGAAATAAAAGCTGTGGTGAGAAATAGTGGAACTGCGAAAGTTTATGGCACTGGCAATTTGCAAATTAATTTAGGAGCGACTGCCTGCGTGTTAGCAGAAACAAACCAACTTTTTGTGAAAAAGTTTGCTGTAGACTCTGCGGTTACCTGGATTTTAAGAGCGCCAATCATTCCCATGTCACTGTCGGAAATCACTGTCAGCTATCGACAGGATCAATTTCCTTTTGACGAGAATTCTAATAAACGGGCTTACTATCAGCCGGAGAAGGACAGAATTTCAATTCCTGTTACCACCGTCGCTGGAGGTAGCATCGCCGTCTCGGCCGAAATTAGTTGGCCAGAAGGAGCCAAAGATGGTGTACTTTCAAGCTATCAAGAATTTGATGTTAAAATGAATATTTACTCACCAAACATAATCAATCTGCAATCGGAATTAATTCTGCCTGCAAATTTTTCCTTTTCGGCCAATGTTTTGCCCATTCAATTAGGAGGCCCTGAAGTTCAATGGCGAGCGCGAGCAGCACAGGATTCAATTTCCAAAGCGCTTTTAAAGCTTGTTACTAAGGGCAATGATGCCAATAATGACACTTTATCTATTTGCAGCGATACATGCAAAATTGAACTTGATATTATAAGAAGAGCTGAAGCAGAAGTGATCGCTGAAATTATTTCGCCCACTGAGGCAACTGATGGCATAGTTACCGTTAATCAGGAATTTGTTGTTCAAGCCTATCTGGCAAATCATGGACAGGCAAATATCATCAATCAGTTTAATTTTCGGCTTTCGTTGCCCGATCAGTACACCACAAATGATGATACGTTAAAAAGCGCCTTTTATGGAAAAAAGGTTCAGTGGATTATCAAAGCGCCTGCTATCAATTTGCCAGCAAGAAATATTGAAGTCAAGGTGCCAGAGAATCAAGGACCTAAAGATGAAAATAGCCTGGCGGAAGTCCATTTTTGGCAGGAAGTAAGAGCCGATTATATTCCTGTCACCACGATGAAAAAAACAATAATTCTTTCCAAATTGCCTAATATTACCCCAGCCGTTATCGTAAAAGGGCAACAAGATGTTCCCCTTTTGGGCATGGCCATTAGCAATCCTGCCGAAAATGAACAGACGAGCAAAGTTATTTTATCGGGTCTAAAAATTGTTGCTCAAGATAGAAATGGCAATGAATTAGGCAATCCCGGGCAGACCATCTCTGAAATGATAGTTTGTGATTATAGTCATCCTGAAAAAGTCTTTGGCGAAGTGACCGAATTTAACAGTGGCTCGGCCATCGAAATTTTCTTTACCAAACCAGATACAATTTTATCTGGAGAAATAGATTCATTAGCATTAAAAGCGAGTTTTACTCAGACACCGGAACAGAGTGACTTTAAGATAGCAATTCTTTCAGACAGCAATATTTTTATAAAAGAAGCTGGTACCAATAATCGACCTCTGATGATTGTTGAACGTGCTGAACCAGACGGCGCTTTTTTTGAGTCTGAATTCTTAGTTATATTAAGCAATAATTTAAAAGAGTCTTTTATCAATTATCCAAATCCTTTTGGCAGCAGTGATAGACCAACTACCAAGATTACTTATTTTTTAAAACAAGCTGCCAATGTTAATATTAAAATATACACTATAATCGGTGAATTAGTTTGGTCACGCTCATTCAGCAGCAATGATCAAGAGGGAACAATGGGCTTGCATAATATTGTTTGGGATGCCAGAAATGACCAAGGCAATAAAGTATTAAATGGCGTTTACGTGATATATCTAAAAACGGATTACGGCGAATCAGTGACGACCAAAGCCGCGGTTATAAAATAAGATGAAAATGAATGACCAGTAAAAAATTGAGTAGACATCCCCTTTTGTTGGAAGGAAAACTTTTGAGTTTTGAACGGCGGCAGATTTGAAAAGGCTTTTTTCATACGAACATTATCGGCTGGATTTAAGCCTTTGTACAGATTTTTTGAAAAATCTGATGAGTAGGCAAGCGAATAAATAAACAATTGAAATACTAAATAAACTTTGTGGCGTGCATCATTCAATAAAAAGCCTGAGGAAAATCATATCAGGCTTTTTTCGTATTGATTCAAGATTTGATGAAACAGATTCTGAAACCAAAACCATGACGTATGGGTATAAAGTGAAAATATCTATATTTAGTATTAGGATAAAGAAGTACGAATGACATTTTTAAATTCAGCGATGCTTTTGGGATTGGCAGCAGCATCTATTCCCATCATCATTCATTTTCTCACCAAACAAAAAGCTAAAACCATCTTATTTAGCAGCTTGAGATTTTTGAAATTACTCGAAGATCAGCAGATACGGCGGCTAAGAGTCAGGCACATTTTGCTTCTGATCATCCGCACGCTTATTATTTTATTGTTGGTTTTATCATTTGCTCGCCCGACAATAAAAGGTAGGATATTCAGCGGGATTGGCTCGTCAGCCGCCACCTCAGCAGTGATAATTTTGGATAATAGTTTGAGTATGGGAGTTCAGGCTGGCGGTTTATTGCTTTTTGATAAAGCTAAAAAAGCTACATTAGATTTGGAAACGCTATTTAATTTTGGAGATGAAATTTTTGGTATTTATGCTATGAAAGGCACTCCTGATATTTTTGAAGGAGCGCGCTATAGTTTTGAAGCTGTCAAAAAAGCGATCGATAAATCTCAAATATCCCAGGCAAACACAGATTTAATTTCAGCATTAATGAAAGCAAAAGAGATATTGACCAGTAGTGTTAACGTAAATAAAGAGATTTATGTTATTAGTGATTTCCAGCAATCTGGTTTCAAAGACTTTGAGAAATTAGCAAAGCCATTGCTTGATGTAAAGCAGATAAAACTATTTTTAATACCTGTAAATCAGCAAAAAGTCAATAACCTGGTGATTGAAAAGGTTCAATTTGCTAATCAAATTATAGAAAAAGGAAAAGTTTTTGAAATTCAGGCTATCGTCAAAAATGTCGCTGATGTGCTTGCACGCAATAAATTAGTGCAGATAGCTGTCGATGGAAAAAAAGTTGGGCAAACGACAATAAATCTTGAGCCCGGAACAGCTACCACCGTCTCGTTTAAAATTGTTCCAGCCAGAGTTGGTATGCTGAATGGTTATGTGTTTTTAGAGGATGACGATTTGTTCGATGATAACAAACGATTTTTTACCTTCTACGTGCCCGAACAGATTAGAGTGCTATTGATCAGCAATCAGGAGAAAGATATTCGTTTTTTGAAGCTCGCGCTAAATCCGGAAACTGAAACCACGAGTCAGATGGTGGTAGATTTCAAGAAACCAGATCAGGTAGAATTTAGTACGCTAAAAAATTGTCAAGTGCTGATTTTATCGAATGTACCCCGGCTGGAGGGCACATTATTGAGCGCGATAATAAGTTTTGTCGAAAATGGCGGTTCGATGATGCTCTTTCCAGGGACGGAGGTGGATCTGCGTAATTATAATGAGGGATTAAATAAAAAGCTTGCGCTACCTTTATTCACTGAAACGATCGGGCAATTAGGCCAGAAACAGTTTAGTGTATCATTGGGCAAAGTCGATTTTAGCCATCCCCTCTTTTCCGGCATTTTTAATGAAAAAGAAAAGCACATCGATTCTCCCGCATTTTATTTTCTGACAAAAATAAATCCACAGCCCAGCCATGAAATTATTATGGAATACAGCAGCGGAGAACCTTTTTTGATCGAAGCAATCGCTAAAAAGGGACGGGTATTGGAATTCACTTCAACGATAGATCCGAATTGGGCAGATTTATATTTGAAAGGCATTTTCGTTCCTCTCATTCATCGCAGCGCTTCCTATTTAGCAAGTAATGCTGAAAATAAGACCGATGAAATTTTTGTAAATGATGAACTGACTACGCAGGTGACGAACACTTATAATTATGCCGATTTTTATGTTGAAAGGCCTGACCATAATATGGTACAAGTTGGTCTACAATTAGGAGAAGGCGCTGTACAGGTGAATTATACCGGCTCCGATATGGCGGGAATTTATTCCCTCTTTCAGAATAAAAAATTATTGACGCAATGGTCTGTGAATACAGATCCACAAGAATCAGTTGTTACTCCGGTTAACTTAAGCAAATTGAAAGAAATTGTCGGAAATTTTACTATACTCAATTATGAAAGCGATCAACA
>CAZNDR010000062.1:5722-13263 GCA_964571835.1 uncultured Cytophagia bacterium
ATCAACAATTGAGCGAGGAAATGAGAACGACTCGCTATGGCAAAGAGTTATGGAAATATTTGATCGGTTTTGTGCTTCTTTTATTAATGGCCGAAATGTTTATTGAAAGAGAATCAAAAAATAAAATTGAAAGGGCAAGTGCTGAAAAATTTGGCAGAGCGCAATAAAGAGCGAGCTATCATTGTTGGCATCGTCAATTCTCAGCAGAAACGTGAATTAGCTGAAGAGTACCTGGACGAGCTAGCATTACTGTTGGATACTGCCGGCGCTGAGGTCGTCAAAGCTGTCGTACAAGCAAAAAGTGCAGTTGATCCGGCTTATTTTATTGGCAGGGGCATGGCTGAACAATTAGCCGAACTGGTGATATCAAAAAAAGCCGATATGATTGTTTTTGATGATGATCTGTCGCCGTCACAGGTAAGAAATCTCGAATCTTGCTGCAAAACCAAAATAATGGATCGCAGCGGAATTATTTTGGATATTTTTTCGCATCGGGCTAAAACAAAAGAGGCTAAGACACAGGTAGAATTAGCTCAGCTTCAATATTATTTGCATCGTTTGACGAAAATGTGGTCGCATTTTTCAAGGCAAACCGGCGGCGCCGGCATTGGGCTGCGCGGTCCTGGTGAAACTCAATTGGAGACAGACCGGCGATTGATCAGAAAGAAAATCACAACGCTGAGCAGAGAACTAGAGCAAATTAGTCAACAACGGCAAAATCGCCGAAAAGGAAGAAAGGATATTTTTAAGGTCGCTTTGGTCGGTTACACTAATGCTGGCAAAAGTTCGTTGATGAATAGCTTGACAGCAGCAGAAATTTTTGTGGAAGACCGGTTATTTGCCACCTTGGATCCTACGGTGCGATTGATGGAAAATTCTGGCAAAGAGAAAATTTTGTTAATTGATACTGTTGGATTCATTCGTAAATTACCTCATCACTTGATTGCTTCTTTTAAAAGTACGTTGGAAGAAAGCCAGGATGCTAATCTGCTGCTTCATGTAATTGATTGTACTCATCATTATTTCCGCGACCATATTAAAGTTGTGCTTAGCGTGCTAAGAGATTTGAAAATTGATGATCGTCCCATAATCACGGTCTTCAATAAGATAGATTTAATTAAGGAGAAATTTTTTCTGAGTGAATTGCGCCAGGAATTTGCTCCCTGCTTTTTGATCTCGGCCAAAAGAAATATGTTCATTTCAGAACTGAAAGCCGAAATTATCCGCCAAGCAAGCGACTCAAAAGTAACCGCGTCGCTACATTTGAAAATGTCTGATCACAAGCAATTAGCCTCAATTTACGGCTGGGCTGATGTGCTCACCAGGTATTATGAAGATGGTTTGGTACATTTAAAAATACAATTCCCCAGCAGCAGAAGAGGCTGCTTTTATAAATTAGTTGAAAATGGCGCGGTCATTGAAAACGATAAAATTTTGAGCGAGTTTTGAAAGCGATAATTTGTATTGGAATTAGCTAATAAAAGCGACGGTTCTCATAAAGCTTTAAATTCGATAATCAATTAGTCGCTTTGGAGCTGAAATTAATTTATCAAATGCAGCTTTCGTGCAGCTGAGCAACGAACAATAATTGATCGAGATTATTCATCACCAACTGCTATTTCTGAATGGAAAAAAATGAAAATACTCATTATCGATGACGAAAAAAATATCTGTTTGTCGCTCTCTGGATTTTTGCATGACATAGGACATCAAGCCAAAACGTGCGAAGATGGTGAGAGCGGATTAGATAGTGCCCTTTCAGAATTTTTTGATCTGATTTTTCTGGATGTCAAATTGCCTAAAATGAATGGCTTGGAAGTTCTGGAAAAATTGCGCCGGATAAAACCAAATCAGCTGGTTATTATGATTAGCGGAGCGGCTGATTTGCAGACAGCGGTCAGAGCTACCAAGCTCGGAGCTTACAATTTTCTTGAAAAGCCATTGAATCCAGACCGGCTAATTTTAGAAGTCAAGAATATCGATCGTCATCTGAGAATGATGCGAGAGATGACTGACCTAAAAAAAATGGTGGATTATGAATATGCTATGATTGGTCAATCGACCGCGCTGGAAAAAGTTCGTGAAGAAATAAGAAGAGCTGCCCCTTCTGAAGGCCGGATCATGATTTTTGGTGAAAATGGCACTGGCAAAGAACTGGTTGCCCGTGAAATCCATTTGCAAAGCAACCGTAAGAACGGACCCTTCGTAAAAGTCAATTGTGCTGCCATACCAAAAGAATTGATCGAGAGCGAGCTTTTCGGACATGAAAAAGGCGCCTTTACCGGCGCTATCAAAAGAAAGCGAGGCATGTTCGAAGAAGCAGATGGCGGCACGCTGCTGTTGGATGAAGTTGGCGATTTGTCTTTGGAATCGCAGGCAAAACTTTTGCGCGTACTGCAAGAAAATGAATTTATCCGCCTGGGCGGAACTGCGCCGATAAAATGTAATATCAGAATTATCTCAGCAACGAATAAAAATTTGCAGGAGGAAATAGGCAAAGGCTTGTTCCGCGATGACCTTTATTTCCGGTTAACAGTAATTCCCATCACTGTGCCTGCATTAAGAGAGAGAAAACAGGACATTCCCCTATTGGCGAAACATTTCCTAAAAAGTTACAGTTTAAAAAATGGCAAACGGAAAATGAAGATACCGGATAAAGCCATGCAACCGTTGATCCAGTACGAATGGCCAGGAAATATCCGAGAGTTGAAAAATTTTATCGAGCGGTTAGTCATCATGTCAGACGGTGATGAGATTAGTTATCAACAGGTCGTAAATTATCTTCCCAAGGCTGCACAACGAAATTTTTGTGATGAAGAAGAATCTGTTGAAGGAAGGTTGTCTTTGAAAGAGCAACTCGAGCAATTTGAAAAACGGCTTTTATTGAGGGAATTTTTAAAGGCCAATAAAAACGTCTCTCGGTTGGCTGAAACTTTGATGACTGATCGCCCCAACTTGCATCGCAAGCTAATCAAGTTCGGCATCAAATCCTGAGCCTATTCGTTAATTTGGAAGATTCATGAAAATTGAAAAAAGTCTATTGGCGCTATCAGTTATTTTAGCTACCATCGGAACAGTACTTGCGCAGAGTGATGAAATTGCTCGAATAAAGGGGACGAATGTACATTACGAACCTGACGACTGGATCACCTACTCTATGACTCGCTGGGTATCTTCGTTAGCCGTTGGCAGCGAATATATTTATGCGGCGACTTCAGGAGGAATAATTCGCTACAATTTATACTCAAATAAATGGGAGCATCCATGGACAATAAGCGATGGCTTGCCCGATAATTTTATCATTTCTGTCGCTTTTGATGTTAATACAAATTTTGTGTGGTGCTCAACCCATGAAGGGATTAGTGTGTATCGCTCCAGTTGGCGGAAGTGGGAGAACATATTCAAAGATGAGTTTGGCTTGTCCCCGGCAGATGATATAGTCTCGATTGGCTTTGAGGATCGATATGTTTGGCTGGAGTCGAAAAATGGGGAATACTTTCGAGCAGAAAATCAACAAATCGCTTTTTCAAAACAAACAGAGAATTTTATTCCTCATGAAAAGTTGAGATGGTTTGGCAAGCGAGCATGGGGTTCAATACAACTGCCAGAATTGTTCATGAACGATGGCTACTTTTATGACAGTAGAGGTTTGATAAAAGATTTTCGTCTCGATGATTATGATGTCACCGGCCACAGCGAAGATCCTTGGAATACGATCTGGATTAGCTCGTGGGGTTTGAGTATTGGCAAAGCCGATAGCCGGATTAAAATTTTGGAAATGTTGCCCTATGGCCTCTTTATAAATAATGTCCAAGCGTTTGAATTAGATGAAGATGGCAATTTCTGGATTGGCGGCATTGGCGCTTTTAATGGGCAGAGCGGTATCACTTACTGGGATTTGGAAAGGAACAGGTTCCAATATTACCAGGCACGTTTTAACAACAATATTTATAGCGACCAGGTTTCCTCAATCGCTATGGATGATAAGTACATCTGGTTTGGCACGCAGCATGGTTTGCTCCGTTTTAATTTTTCAGAAGATGAGTGGAAGACTTTTGATTCAGCCTGGGGCTTAAGAGACAATTATGTTCTTGATATCGAGGTCGATGCACAGAATGTCTGGATTGCTACGCTGCTTGGATTATGCCAATTGGACAAAAGCAAAATGTATGATAAAGACTTCCGCATTCGCAACATTGCCGAAAAAGATATCCGCAATATGAAGGTATTTCAGATCGAGCTTGACGATAGTCTCCTTTGGGCCGGTACAGAGTTCGGCCTCTATCGCTATCATAAAGGGAAAAAGACCGGCAACTTCGACAACGATCCCAACGGACCGCAAACCGATCAGGTGACAGCCATTGGATTATTTGAAAACAAAGAAATTTGGTGCGGCTTGGCAGATGGTGTCGAGGTGTTCAATCGGGTGACGCAAAAATGGCAAGGCGTTCCGGAGAAAAGATTTTATACTGCCACGCCCATCAATTATATTGCGGTTGATAGCTCTGCTGCCTGGTTAGCCACCGACGAGGGCGTGCACAAATATGATAAAAAAAGAAAGCTCTGGCGGGCCTTTAATGTTTTTGATGGGTTGGCTAATAATGTGGTGAACTTTATTGCTTTGGACGGAGATTACATCTGGTTTGGCACAGCAGATGGCTTGACCAGATTTCTTTGGAATACGCCATATCGAATTGATTGAAGCGATGCTATCGCTCTGCAGCTCTGAAATTCTTGCCCTTAATAAGTATGGTTCAAATGCTTTTTTACGCTGTCTTGCTGTCATCAACTCCTGGTTTTCGCCTACGCGCTTTGCTCTCTTCTCCCTTTAATAAGCGTTTGATATTAGTCCGATGAGTAAATACTATTAAAGCGGCGATAAAAACTGCAAAGTAAATCAGTTCATCGGAATAGTGGCGCCAATTTTTAAATAATAAAACGACAATCGGAAAAGCGACGGCTGCAGACATTGAACTTAATGAGACATACCGCGTGGTCAGCAAAACAGTGGCAAAAATCATCAGGCAGACCAGCCCAGCAATCGGATAAAGCGAGAACAACATGCCAGCAGCAGTACCAACGCCTTTGCCGCCTTTAAATCCAGCAAATATCGTCCAAATGTGGCCAAAGATAGCAGACATGCCGGCGAAAATTTGAATTAAGTCCGCCGGCAGCGCAATGGCATCAATTCGAATTTGCGATATAAGCAGGGTCGCCAGCACTCCTTTGCCAACATCGACGAGCATGACAAAAAGGCCAAGTTTCCAGCCAAGCACTCGTACGGCATTCGTTCCGCCAGCATTGCCGCTGCCATAATCGCGAATATCGATGCCACGGAAAAGTTTGGAACAAATAATGCTGGTGGGGATTGATCCAGCCAGATAACTTAACACAAGAATTGTTATAAATGTTAGCATATCTTTATCCTTTGCCCAGTAAAAATTAGTCATTAAAGCCAATAAAGGCAATGCCAGCAGTACCTGGCCCAGCATGTACTCCTAATACCGGCGCTGCCTCTAAAATTGGAATTTCGTCAGTTATCTGAAAAGTTTGCTGCAGCTGATTGACGTACCATTCTGCTTTTGCTAATGCCTTGGCATGAGCGACACAAAATTTAAGTCGTTTATAGTGCTTCGCCTTGTTGACAATTAGCTCTAATGTTTTTTTCCTGGCGGCTTTACTGCCGATAGTTTTCCCGGCAAGATACAGTTCCCCTTTTGAGTTGATTGAGATGATTGGATTCAGATGAAGCAAATTGCCTATAAATCCCTTTTGTTTGCTGACACGTCCTCCTTTAACCAAATATTTTAGTGTCGGCAATGAAATCGCCAGATGGGTATTGTCAATAAAACCTTTGGTTCGTTCCAGAATCTGATCGAACGGCAACTTTTGTTGAATCAAATAAGCAATCTCCCTGACGATTAATCCAAGCCCTCCGGAAATATTTTTACCATCGAGGCAAGTGATTTTATTTAAATTTTCTTTGATGGATTTTGCGGTCAATTCAATATTTTGTAAAGTACCGCTGAGAGCGGCCGGAAGATGAATAGAAACAATCTTCTCATAAAGCGGTAAAACCTTTTCATAAACTTTTTTAATATCAGCCACTGCCGGCTGAGATGTATGTGGATGGCCTGATGCGTGCGCCAATTTTTCGTAGAATTCGCTTGGAGTAATATCGACCTTGTCTAAATAGGTTTTATTACTGAAAACAAGTTTTAGGGGAATGACATGTACGTCATTTTCTTTGACAAATTGGTCAGGCAGATCACATGAGGAGTCGGTCACCAGGCCAACCTTTTTCATCGATGCCGCAATCCCAGCAGTTGTCTGGATTTCCGCTTTGCTGGCTGCCATCTCTGATAAGGGCGGTTTTAGACGTTCGATTGTTCCCTGCAAAATAAGATGTTCAAATCCTTCTAATAGGTGCACAAAACCCAAAGCGCCGGCATCCACCACCCCAGCTTTTTTCAAGACGGGCAGGGTGTTCGATGTTCTGGCTAAAGAATCTTTAGCTTTTTTGAGACTGGCGGATAACAAGTCAACAAAATCGTGAGTCGTGGGCGCAGCGCTTTCAAGAAAATTGGCCCAATCGCTGATCACTGATAACATGGTGCCTTGGCACGGCTGAGCGAGTGATTGAAAGGCTTTCTCTTTTGCCTTTTGCATTGCGGCAACAAAAGTTTGCGTTGACAAGCGACTTTTATCCTTGACCGCCTCGGCGAAGCCAGAAAAAAAATATGCTAAGATCATGCCGGAGTATCCCTGAGCGCCCATCAGTGCTGCCTCAGCAAAAAGCGAACTCATTATGCTGATCGATTTATCTGCTCTGGGCAAAATGCTGACAAGCGCCTGATTTAGCGTAATGGACATATTTGTCCCGGTGTCTTTGTCAGGGATGGGAAATATATTAATTTTGTTAATGCTTTCTTTCATGCATTCAACACGTTTACTTGCTTCGATGATGGCATTTTTCAAGCGCAAGCCATTTAAATAGCTTATTTTGGTTGTTTTTTGTTGAGTCATAATGAAATAAATTTCTCAGTTTAATTTGAATTTAGCAAAAGAGATTGTATCTGAGCGCGCACCACATCTTTCAATTCTTTTGATGATAAATGCTTGGTTTGTTCGTGAGTAATGACATCGCCAAAAACAAGTCTTATCGTGCCTGGCTTGATTAGCCAGTGCCCGGTCTTTTTAAGTTCAAATGCACCGACAAGAGCCATAGGAACGATGTCAGCTTTGGTTTTTTGTGCTAACACAAAAGGTCCGCGCATAAAAGGCAACATTTCTCCGGTACGCGTGCGATGCCCTTCCGGCAAAATAATTATTGAAGTGCCCTGGCTTAGCGCTTCTTCAGCTAAGGTTAAGCTGGCTAATGCTTTTTTTAATTTCTTTTGGTGAATGGGAATGTTGCCAAAGCGGGTGATCACTTTGCCCCACAAAGGCCAGCGAAAGTGCTGCTCTTGCTCTATGCCTCGGGCGAAATTGGGAATATAGCCATTCAAGCATTGGCGGCTCAGCACGCTGAATTCGATCTC
>CAZNDR010000063.1:0-13087 GCA_964571835.1 uncultured Cytophagia bacterium
GAACGGAGCTATTCAATATATATTAATAGCTCCGCCATTTATGGCGGAGAAACCCTTGACTGGCGCGAAGTTATTTACCACTTGGAAAAATTAGAAATGGCGGAAACTCATGATCCGTATTAGAACGCAGCACAACTCGAGATGACGTTCACTGGAAAAATGCATGGCTACCTGAGAAGGTATTGGGGCAAAAAAATTATGGAATGGAGCCGATCGTCAGAAGAAGCATTTCAGACGGCCTTGTATTTGAATAACAAATACGAGCTGCCTGGAGGTGATGCCAACAGTTTTGCAGGTGTTGCCTGGTGTTGTGGCAAGCATGATCGAGCCTGGGGCGAGCGACCAATTTTTGGCAAAGTGCGCTACATGAATGCCAAAGGCTTGAACCGAAAATTTGCTGCTGATGAGTATGCGAGCAAAATAAAAAATTTAGCGAGATGCTTTTTTTTGCTCGACTTCTTGCTACGTAGTCAGATTAAATAGCCTTCTGCAAAATAATGTTATTTACAAGTATTGCTGTCATGCCTGCGAATGCAGGCATCTCCGAAGTTGCTAATTATTAGTATGAAGGAGACTCCTGCATGCGCAGGAGTGACAGCAGTTAACTAATAGTTTTTTCATTTTGCAGATCTCTGAGTCAAATTAAAAAAATTAGAGTGCGAGACCTTTGCGCATCGCCCCGCAGCATTCCAAAAAAGGAATGCACTCCATCTAACTAAGTACAGCATTTCAAAATTCCTTGTAGGTTTGCCGGCCGGAGTGCATCGCCTGTATGCGATGCTGCGGCGCATAAAGGCGCCACACTCCAAGCTGAAATGACAAATTTGCTCAACACTAAAAGATTTTATGAAATGATGCGCTAAGTAAAGTTATTCTTACCATATTTTTTTCAAAACAGGTCATATCAAAATTCATATTAATAAAACCAAAAAACAATGCTTATCCAGCTTAACCCAATTTAATTTGTTCGCCATCAATGACAAGTTGGTGTATTTCGGCGCGGCAGCTATTTGCCCAGGTGATCGTTCGGAGATAGAGGATATCAAGTTGTAAATAAGATTTTTCTTGCTTTTAAAATTTAATTTTTGTACAATCCTGCTGTATTTTATAATTTAGAAAGGTATCGGCAAAGGCAAAGATAAAAAAGGCAAAAATATGGAGCAGAAAAAATATCTAAATAAATGGTTAATAGCAACTGTGACGATAGTGCTGCTGATGCTGTTAATTTTCGGCTTTTGGTACTACCGCAGCCAAAGGGAGTTGATACGCCGCGAGGTGGAAAACAATTTATTAGCCATTGCCTCACTCAAACAAGAGCAGATAATTAACTGGCGGCTTGAAAGACTTGCCGATGTCTCAATGATCATGGAGAGCCCTTTGTTAAATGAGACTATCCCACGTTGGCTAGCGCATCCACAGCAGAAGGACACTGAGCAGATAGTAGCACGCTTTCGTCTACAAAGGTACGAAAAATACTCTGACATATCGCTCGTGGATAACAATGGCAAAATATGCCTAAGTCTCAGCGGCAAGAGAGGAAACGCCAGCAGTGAATTACGACAAGTTCTAACCACAGCTTGGCGCGAGCATCGCCCGATGCTGTCTGACCTGCATGATGTTCCTGGAGTTTTGCCGCCGCATATCGATATTGTTGTTCCGTTATTTACGAGCAACGAAGAAACAGCTCAGCCAGTAGGCGCCATCGCCTTGCAAATGGATGCCGACAAGTTTCTCTTTCCCCTGATACAATCCTGGCCGGTGCCCAGCAGAAGCGCTGAAACATTGCTAATTCGGCGGGAGGGCGATGAAGTGCTATTTCTGAATGAATTACGCCACAAGACAAACACGACGCTTAAATTGCGTATTCCGATAAGTCAAGCAGATTTGCCAGCCGCCATGGCGGCACAGGGAAAAGAAGGCATAGTGCAGGGAAAGGATTATCGTGGTGTGAAAGTGCTGGCAGCGTTAAAAGCGATTCCCGATACGCCCTGGTTTATGGTCGCCAAAATTGATGAAACAGAAGCGTTTGCCATGTCGAATAAACAATCATCGCTTATTTTATTACTATTACTGGGCATGGTAGCTGCCATTTTTATCGCCGCTACGCTGGTTTGGCAGCGAAATGAAAAAGCGTTTTATCGTACTTTATACCGAACAGAGGTAGACCTGCGGCGCAGTGAAGCCCAACATCAAACAACACTGCTGAGTATTGGTGATGGTGTGATTGTCACCGACCGAGAAGGAAAAGTTCAACTGCTCAATCCAGTGGCGGAGCAACTTACCGGCTGGAAAAAGGCAGAGGCGCAAGATCGACCGCTCCAGGAAATATTTCACATAGTGAACGAAGAAACAGGCGCTGCTGTCGAAAATCCGGTAACAAAAGTGCTACAACAGGGAGTGGTAGTAGGATTAGCAAACCACACGTTGCTTATTTCCCGGCAACAACAAAAAATTCCCATTGCCGATAGTGGCGCGCCAATTCGAGACGAAAATGGCGACACCTATGGCGTGGTGCTGGTTTTTCGAGATCAGACTGTAGAGCGAGCTGCGCAGAAAGCACTTCAAGCGAATGAGGAGAAGTACCGGACGCTGGTCGAACAAACGCTGGAGGGAATCGTGATTGCGGTCGGCCCGCCTCCAAAGCTGGTTTTTGCTAATTCAGCTTTTGCCCGAATGTGTGGCTATTCATTAAATGAACTGATCGCTATGTCTCCAGCCGAACTTAACGAGCTGGTCCATCCTGATGATAGAAAAATGTTTTTCGACCGATTTGCGGAACGATTAGCCGGCAAGCAGCCACCAAACCGCTATGAATTTCGTGGTCTGACCAAAGATAAAAAAACTTACTGGCTGCAAATCTCCTCATCACTGATTGATTTTCAAGGCAAACCGGCAGTGCAGGCGGCGCTTACTGACATTACCGAGCGCAAGCAAGCGACGGAAGAACTGGCGCAAAATCACCGCTTGCTAAATACGTTAGTCAATAGCTTACCAGATCTGATCTATGTGAAAGACCGGCAAAGCCGATTCCTTTTAGCCAATGAGGCGCTGGCGCGAAGTTTTAATGCCGACAAACCTGAAGACCTGCTGGGAAAAACCGATTTTGATTTTGCTCCGGCGGAATTGGCAGAACAATATTTTGCCGATGAACAAAAAATATTTTTATCAGGCAAACCATTAATCGGCTATGAAGAGACATTGATCAATAAAAAAACTGGCGAGCAAAAATGGCTCCTATCAAGCAAGATACCCTTTTACAATGAACAAGGAGAATTGTTGGGATTGGTGGGTATGAATCGGGATATTACAAGCCGCAAACTGACGGAGGAGGCTTTGCAGACCTTATCGTTGCGGCAGCAGGCTTTGTTAGCCGCCATTCCAGATATCGTCATGGAAGTGGACAAAAACAAAGTCTATCGCTGGGCAAATCAAGCTGGCTTAAATTTTTTTGGAAAAGATGTGCTGGGGAAGGAGGCGAGTAGTTATTTTGCAGGAGAGCAAGACACTTACCAAGCCGTAAAGCCATTGTTTAATGGTGAAGAAGATATTATTTATCTTGAAAGCTGGCAGCGCAGACAAGATGGGCAAAAACGACTGCTTGCCTGGTGGTGTCGAGTACTCAAGGATTTATCAGGAAATGTTATAGGTGCGCTTTCCTCAGCACGCGATATTACCGAACAAAGACATGCAGAAGAAGTGCTGCGCACCAGCGAAGCCCAATTATCCAATGCCATGGAGATCGCTCATTTGGGCTATTGGGAATATGACGTGGCGGAAAACGTGTTTACGTTCAATGATCATTTTTATTCGATTTATCGTACCACCGCAGAAAAAGTCGGCGGTTATAAAATGACACCTGAACGTTATGCTGAGCTTTTTGTTCATCCAGAAGATAGACCACAGGTTGGCTTAGAAACAAAAAAAGCGATGGAAACCACAGATCCGCATTACAGTCGTCAGCTTGAACACCGAATGCTTTACGCCGACGGTGAAGACGGCTATGTCTCGGTTCGCTTTTTCATCGTAAAGGATGCTCAAGGGCGCACTATTAAAACCTACGGCGCCAATCAGGATATCACGGAACGAAAAAAAGCCGGAGAACAAATCAAAAGAGATTTGCAGGAAAAAACAGTCCTGCTCAACGAAATTCACCACCGGGTGAAAAATAACCTACAAGTCGTAGCCAGCTTATTGAATCTGCAATCGCACCAATTGAACGACCAGCGAGCCGTTGAAATGTTCAACCAGAGCCGAGACAGAATCTATATGATGTCCAGAGTTCATGAAAAATTATATCAAACAGAAAATTTTGCCAGTATCGATTTTAAAGATTACCTGGAGGACATTATTTCCGACATGTTTCAATCTTCCGGTTTGCGAAACCGTGTCAAATTGGAGATTGAAGTCAAAAATGTTATTCTGGGAATCGATGACGCTATCCCGGTCTCGCTCATCATCAATGAGCTGTTCACCAATTCGGTTAAATATGCCTTTCCCGGACAGAGAAAAGGGTCCATTTGCTTAAAGTTCAGCCGAATGAATGATGATTCCTACCAGCTCATCTATCAGGATAACGGCATTGGTGTTCCAGAAAATATTGATTTTGACCGTACAGAAACCTTAGGTCTGAACCTGGTGCGTTTGCTGTCAAAGCAAATTGGAGGCAATGCCGTTTTGGAAAGAGGCGAATGGACACGGTTCACGATTAATTTTCTGGGCTATGGCTTTAAAAAGAAAAAACATCGACCAAGCGTTGTGCAATGAGCCATTTGGATTAACCTAATATCATGAAGCCTGGCGGAGGCGATTTCCGCACAGATGTGAATTAGTACTCTTTTTTTTTTGCGTTGCTGAAATAATTAGTGCAGTCCGAAAATAGCTCCTTTCGCTGTTTTGGCGATCCGCCATCAGGAAGAAAAGCAATCTAAAAATATTTAAAGAGATTGCTTCGCCCTCCGCCAGCTAGCGGATCGCTCGGGAAGACAGCCAAGGATTAATAAAAGAGTTATTCGGATGGACAGTAATTATTATGACCTTGCTCATAGCTGTTCTCGGCCTGCTATTTCAAGTTGAAAATTTTTCCAGGCGAATTTTATCATTTTGCAACTGGAAAAAATCTCCATTGCAAAAGGCAACCTATAAAGTTTGTTTAGCACGCCGTTGTTCATTGCTGACCTATTTTTCAATTGAAAAAAGAAAAATATTTAGTATGATATTCAGCTAATAAAAAGGAAATTTGAGTTTCACCGATCGTTTAGATCTGCTCGAAGAAATGTAAGATAGCAACATGGCGGCATAAAGTTGCTGAAGCTGTTTATTAGAAAATAGCTATTGAGAACTCTATCGTAATTTTTAAGTAGCACGGCACAATTATTGTATGTACAAAAACGCTGAATCTTTCGATACTATTTTTGTTAGCAACGGGAGTTGGGCTTAAGTCTGCCACAAAAGTTATGAAACAACTGAAAATTTTGAAGAATATGTACATAAAACAGATGTCGATATCCCTATTATTAATATGAATGACTAGTCAAAAAGCTGATTGGGCTAAAGCCTAAGTGATTTCGGATTTCATAAGTTTCTCCGCCATAAATGGCGGAGCTATTCATAAAAATTGAATAGCTCCGTTCTTTCGAACGGCGATCTCATAATTTCTCAACAAATTCTTTGGGCTTTAGCCCTTCAGTTCATTTGGTTTTTTTCTACTGGTCATTCATATTATTATTGTAACAGGCACGTTATCCGATTTGCAGAGGTAGCATTGGGAATAGATGAAGCTATTCCGCAAGCGCTAATTACAAATGAGCTTTTTTCCAATTCTATTAACTATGCATTTTCTGATAAAAAAATTGGTTCTGCGCAATTCGATTTGCGCTTCGATGATGATGGCAGATATTTTTGAAAAATTATGACAATAGCGTGGTTATTCTGGAGACGATCGATTTCGAAGCCACGGAGAGTTTGGGAGTGCTTTTGGTAAGGCTATTCGCTAAGCAAATTAATGAGGCAGCAATATTAACGAAAAAAAATGACGACCTTTGAAATTAACTTTACAGGCTATGGCAATGCCCAAAAGAATTTTAATCGTGGAAGACGAATACATCACAGCTCTTGATTTAAAGACCCAGCTTATCTTAAAGGGTTACAGCGACTTTGAGATAGTTGATTCCGGCGAGGAAGCAATAGACGCCGCAACCAAGGAAAAATTCGACCTTATTTTAATGGACATAAAATTAAGGGGCTATATTGATGGCATCGACGCAGCAAAAGCCATTAGTGAATTTGCAAACATCCCGGTCATTTATGTCAGCGGCAATTCCGATCTATTGAACTCTGCTCGGCTAAAAGAGACAAAACCGCGTGGTATTTTGAGAAAACCAATCACAGCCGAAAAATTAGCTGAGACGCTAAAAAAAGCCTTTGTTTGAATAATTAATGCTCAGCTCCATTGCTGATCTGAGCAAGCTTATCAGACCATTGGGTAGTCCCAATAACCTTTGTTCTGAGCCAATAAAAAATTAAAAAGGCACGACGCTCACGGCATCACGGCATGTGTCAGAATCGATTTTAGAATAAAGCCTTGCCGAGGAAAAAGGTTATTCATTCAAGCATCGAGCTGAACAAATTTTGAGTGACCAACTATTGCTCCTAATGCTGCTTCATTAAAAAAATGAGCTGAGTGCATTTTTTCAAAAGAGGTAATTTTTAAAAGCGCCGTAGCCAAGTTTGTTGAGCTTTGGTCTCTGTTTTGTGAATAAACGATTTTTGACCTCCAATTGACTCCTTAGTTTTCAGATTATTCTATTTTTTAATCTGCTCACTGCTACTATTCTCAAGCCTCACAATAAAAAGCCTTGATTTTATTAAAGAAATTTTTATATTTATTAACGAAGAAAAATCAAACGAAAGAAGAAAAATAGACATGGCTGGCCCAGGATCTTATCTAATTGGTGATGAAGAATTAGGTGAAGTGATCGAGGTTAAGAAAACAGGTCACCTTTCACGCTACGGAAATCTGCGCGATGATAAATTTCGACACAAAGTTTATAGCTTCGAGAAATCTTTTGCTGGCTATTGCGGCGCTGACTATGGGCTAGCAACCAGCTCTGGTATGGCTTCGCTTTTGATCGCTTTGCTTGCTTCGGAGCTAAAACCGGGCGACGAAGTTTTTGTGCCGACCTCTACCTTTGTGGCCACTTAAAGCGCGGTCATTTTTGCTGGATTGGTGCCTGTTCTGACTGAGATTGACGAGAGTTTGGACATGGATCCTGATAAAATTGAAGCTCGAATCAGCTCAAAAACAAAGGCGATTTTGCCGGTGCACATGCTGGGCAATCCGTGTGATATGGCAGCCATTCAAACGATCGCCAGCAAGCACGGCTTGTTTGTAATCGAAGATTGTTGTCAAGCAGTCGGTGGCTCTTTTCGGGGCAAAAAGGTCGGAACGTGGGGCGAGATGGGCGCCTATTCACTGAACATCAATAAGACCATCACTACTGGCGATGGCGGCGCTGTGGTCACCAATGAAAAAAAACTTTATTTTCGTGCTTTTGCCATTCACGATCAGGGTCACTCTCCTTATCGGAGTGACGCCAAAATCGGCAGGCGCTCTATTTTGGGTTTAAATTTCCGCATGAATGAGTTATCTGGAGCAGTAGCATTGGCTCAACTGCGAAAAATTGATGGCATTATTTCAACTTTAAAAGAAAAAAAGAAGCTGCTTAAAGGCTTGATTTCTGAGGTGAAAGAGATGAAATTCCGCCAGCTGAACGATGCCCTCGGTGAATGTGGAACGCTTTGCACGGTGATTTTTCCCGCCAAAGAGAAAGCGGAAAAGGTGGCAAAAATATTGGGCACTAAAACGGTAACCAATAGCGGCTGGCATGTTTATGCCAATATGGAGCATATCAATCACTATCTGAAGGAAAATGGTTTGCCGTCAGCCAGAGGCGCCTATCCTATTACCGATGACATACTCAGCCGGGCGATTAATATTAGCATCGGCGTGGTCGATGAGGGATTAGGTTTCGGATTTGGAATTAATATTAATTCCAGCGAGGCGGAGATAGCAAAAACAGCAGAAAAATTTTGCCAGGCTTGTCGTCAAGCACGTTGAAATTTGATTGAATTCATGGAGTAATTAATGGAAAGAATCGGCTTTATTGGTTTAGGAATCATGGGAAAGCCAATGGCGAGTAATTTGCTAAAAGCAGGTTACTCCGTTACGGTATTTGATATCAATCGAGAGATGGCACAGGCGCTTGTGCGACAAGGCGCAGCGCTGGCAGAGACAGCCAAAGCAGTAGCAGAAAAGAGTGATGTCGTCATCACCATGCTGCCGGATTCACCCGATGTCGAAAAGGTTGTTCTGGGTGCTGCTGGTGTTGGCGAAGGCGTTCGCAGCGGCATGTTATTTATCGACATGTCGACGATTGCGCCGGAGACGACTCAAAAAATTTATCAAATGCTGGCTGAAAAAAAGGTCAGTTGCCTGGACGCACCGGTTTCAGGTGGCGAGGGTGGCGCCATAGCCGGGACGTTATCCATTATGGTCGGTGGTGAAAAAGCTGCCTTTGAGCGTGCTTTACCAATTTTTCGGGCGCTGGGGAAGAAAATTGTGCATCTCGGCGCTGCTGGCGCTGGACAGGTAACCAAAGCCTGCAATCAAATTATTGTCGGATGCACCATCCAGGCAGTGGCCGAAGCACTAACCCTGGCGAAAAAAGCTGGCGTCGATGTCGCCAAAGTACGAGAGGCGTTGCTAGGTGGTCTTGCCCAGAGCCGAATTTTGGAAGTGCACGGTCAGAGAATTCTGGACAGGAATTTTCAGCCTGGCTTCAAAATAAAATTGCATCGCAAGGACATGAATATCGCTCTGCAAGCCGGCCGCACGCTCTCTGTCCCCTTGCCCGCCTCAGCTTTGGTGGCGACACAAATGGATGCTATCATTGCGCAGGGAGATGGCGAGTTAGATCATTCTTCGTTGGCGCTCTTTTTAGAAAAACTGGCGTTAGTGTAGCCAGACTAACTATCGTGACAAAGGGGTTTGTTAATTATGTGAGCGTTCAGCAAATCTTGAGCAAAACTTCGACTCGGCTCAGTTTGACATCACTGAAATATCACCTTGAGCAGCGAGAAATCGGGAAAGGGTGACGTCAGATCATCCTTGTTAGCAAAATCCACGATGTGCGATAGATATTAGTTATTTTGTCTTGGGAAGGAATTGTAATGACAGATGAAGAAAAAAATGGCTTGCCAGAAAATCGCCTGTTGTCGCTGGATTTTTTTCGCGGCTTGACCATGTTTCTGTTAATAGCTGAGGGCACGCACCTCTATAGCTTATTGACTGATCCACCGTTCGCTGGGACACTGGTCGGCTCATTCTTTACGCAGTTTCACCATCACCCCTGGAATGGGTTGAGATTTTGGGATTTGATACAGCCCTTTTTTATGTTCATCGTCGGCGTGGCTATGCCATTTTCGTTTGGCAAACGCTGGGCGCGCGGCGATAGCTGGCGGCAAACTTTTAAGCATGCCTGCCAGCGGTCAGTGGTGTTGTTGATTTTAGGGTGGGCGCTTTATTGTATCGGGCCGGGCAAAATCACCTTTGAGCTGTGGAATGTGCTGGCTCAACTTTCTGTTACTTACTTCATCGCTTTTCTTTTCATGCGCAAGCCTATCAAAACTCAACTCATTTTTACTTTTGTATTGCTGTTTATCTCCGAAATGCTTTATCGTTTGTGGCCGCTGGCCGGATTTAATCAGCCGTTTGTGCCGGATCATAATTTTGGTTCGTGGTTCGATATGCTGGTAATGGGAAAATTATCCGGCGGACATTGGGTGGCGTTTAATGCCATCCCTACTACGGCTCACACCATGTGGGGAGTTTTGTCAGGACAAATTTTGTGCAGCGACCGCAGCGAAAAGCAGAAAATCAAGATTCTGGTAATTGCCGGTTTGATCGGCATTACCGTTGGTTATGCGCTTGATCCCCTCACGCCAATCATCAAACGGATCTGCACCAGCTCTTTCGTTATTGTCAGCGGAGGTTGGTGTCTGGTGGCGTTAGCTTTTTCCTATTGGCTAATTGAGGTGCAGCAGATCCACACCGTACCCAAATTTTTTGCTTTTGTTGGTTTGAATCCCATTTTCATTTACCTGTTCATGCACACCGGCGGTGCAAACTGGCTTCACCAAATTGTAAAGCCTTTTGTCAATGGCATTTTTAGTTGGAGCGGAGACACGATGAGACAAGTTGCCAATGCGCTGGTTGTGTTACTGGGCATGTGGTATATTTGTTATTGGTTATATAAGAAAAAGATTTTCATTAAAATTTAACGGCTCAGCAAATTCGTTGCGGGATTTAGTTTTCAATTTTTTGGTCTGAAAACCGTGGGCAGGTTTAAATTAAAACAAAGCAATATTAGCAGCAAGCAATTCTTTGACATGATAAGACATTTCAACAATTATGAATATTAACCGACCAATCATAGCAATTTCCATGGGTGATCCGGCAGGCATTGGGCCTGAAGTGGCAGTCAAAGCTTTATCCCAGCCGCACGTTTATGAAATGTGCCGACCAGTTGTCGTCGGCAAGGCAAGGGCTCTGGCTGAGGCAATCAAAATTGCCCGGCTGAATCTCACCCTGCAGACGATAGAAAAAATTAGCCAGGCCGCCTTTCGTTCCGGAACGATCGATGTGCTGGATTTAAAAAATGTCGATTGGCAAGAAGTGGTTTTTGGCAAAATTTCTGCTCAAGCTGGCAAAATTGCTTTTGAGGCGGTACGCACCGTGATCGAACTGGCACTGGCGAAAAAAGTCGAGGCGACGGTCACTGGTCCGATTAATAAAGAAGCCCTTCATCTGGCAGGGCATCATTTTCCCGGTCATACGGAAATCTATGCTCATTATACCAATACCAGTGATTTTGCCATGCTGCTCATCTATGGCCATTTGCGGGTGATACATGTCTCGACTCATGTGGCGCTGCGCCAGGCCTGTGAACTGGTCAAAAAGGAAAGGATTCTTAAAGTTATTAAGTTGCTGCATGAGGCTTGCCAAAAATTAGGCATAAAGAGCCCTCGCATCGGTGTAGCCGGTTTAAATCCCCATGCCAGCGATGGCGGCTTGTTTGGGGCTGAAGAAAAGGAAGAAATTATGCCGGCTATCCGACAGGCAAAAAGCTTGGGTTTGGCAGTCGAAGGTCCCTTTCCACCCGATATCCTTTTTCCCATGGCCAAAGGCGGCTATTTTGATGGCTGTGTCGCCATGTACCATGACCAAGGACATATTCCTTTCAAACTATTGGGCTTTAATTGGAACATGGTTAGCGGAAGCATGCGCAGCGTCAACGGCGTCAACATCACTACCGGCTTGCCCATCATCAGAGTTTCGGTCGATCATGGTACTGCTTTTGAAATCGCTGGCAAAGGCATTGCCAGCGCTGACAGTATGATCCAGGCAATTGAATATGCAGCTAAGCTGGCAAAAATTGAGAACTAAAAAAATTTAATCAGTATCCGCTCAATAATGTATGGCATGGCATTATCGTTCATAAGAATGTGTCATTCTGAGGAGCGTAGCGACGACGATTCTATGACCACTAACATTCTGTTACTGGAAAGGTTAGTGGTTACAGATTCTTCACTCCGCAGAGTCAATCCTGAGCCTGTCGAAGGACTTCGTTCAGAATGACAGCCAATAATTTTTTTATTTAGCACCAATTATAGGGTAGATACTATAATCAAATCAAGGAGCAGGTAAAATGAACAACAAAAAAGTCTTGATAATGTGGTCGCTATTTTTTTTGCTAACCTTTGCCATCAGTTACCATGGTCAGACTCAAGCCAAATTAGAGCAGTCTACCAATGAGCTTAAATGGTACAAAGGAAATACGCACACTCACACGCTTAATAGTGATGGTGACAGTTTTCCAGATGAAGTAGTGAAATGGTATCGGCAGCATGGCTATAATTTTTTGGTTATTACCGATCACAACTATCTAACTAACGTCGATATCCTCAATCAATTGTATGGTGTCGAGGGCAAATATCTCATCATCAAAGGTGATGAAGTGAGCGATCGATATGGAGAAAAGCCTATCCATTTGAATGCCTTGAATCCTGTCTATAATGTCTTGCCCCAGGGGGGGAATGACGTCGTGGAAACATTGCAGAATAACATCGACGCCATTAGAGAAGCCGGCGCAATAGTACACATCAACCATCCCAATTTTCGTTGGGCGATTTCAGCAGACGATTTGAAAAAAACCAGAAATTGTCTTTTAGTGGAGATTTACAGCGGTCATCCGACCGTCAATAATTTGAGTGGTGGCGGGCTGCCGGGTGTCGAACAGATGTGGGATCAAGTGCTGTCCAGCGGCAAGCTTTTTTACGGTGTGGCAGTTGACGATATGCACGATTTGAAGGAGCCCTGGGAGCCGAAAGCAGCTAAACCGGGACAAGCCTGGATCATGGTCAGGGCGAAGCATCTGAAGGTCGAGACGATTCTGGAATCGCTTGAAACGGGCGATTTTTACGCCTCCACTGGCGTTGAACTGTTGGATTATGTGGTGGACAATAAGGGTATTATCATCAAAGTGAAACAAGAAAACCAGGCGCGCTATACCATCAGCTTTTATGGTGATGGTGGCAAAATATTAAAGGAAGAATTTGCCAACTCGGCGGCTTATTATTTTAAAGGTAATGAAAAGTACGTTCGCGCCAAGATTATCGACTCCAATGGCAATACAGCCTGGACTCAGCCAGTGATGATAAAATGATTCTGGATGCTTGATGCTGGTTTCTGGCTGATAGTGGCGATCAGTTAGGCAGCGCAGGAATCTTTTTTGCTATTTAGCAATTGCTATCTAATGCAGTAATTCCTTTTTTGTTTATTCATTTGCGGCCATGATGAGGATCGGTTTGGGATGAGCAAAGAGAAAAACAAAGCGGTGACAGTTTTTAAAGTCACCGGGATGGGGCGCAGTGGTTTTTCCCCACCTTTTCTTAATTCGTGTTGTATTCAAATATTAATATGAATGACCAGTCAAAAAGTTGATTGGGCTAAAGCCCACGTGATTTCGGA
>CAZNDR010000064.1:0-13018 GCA_964571835.1 uncultured Cytophagia bacterium
CGATAAAAAATTTCATAAAAGATAATTAGCTATCTTCAGCAACTCGCTCGATAAAATAATTATTATAATGATGACATTTTTTGATTTCTTTAAAAAAAAAATTCATTACGTTATGGTGAACTATAAAAACCCATTGCATTTTAAAATCAAACGTCTTATATTTTGACGTCTATTTTCGTCTAAAATCTGAGTGGGACTTTTAGCTTGAGTTGAGTATTATTCAAAGGATAAATTAGGATTACACATGGCAGATTCAATTTATGAACAAAAAGAATACCAGCGCTTTTATGAAAATTTGTTGCCCTTATTGGAGGGCGAGAATATCAGACAATTGAGTTTGAGAAAACTGCGTAAGTTAGCACTGCAAACAGGGACAAAAACTAAATTTGGCTCTTACGGTTGGCGATCGATGGTTTCTAGCCGAATCGGGCCAAAGACCGTCTATCTGGGCAGCGAAAAAATTAGATTGCCCAATCCCTCAGATTTACAAAAAAATATTATTGACAAAGCACCGGAAGAACTGCACAAAATCCTTCAGTTGCTGAGGACACTGCCTTTTATCCATGTTCGCCGGCAAATGGGGGACAATGCTGATTTTAATCCCATCTGCAATCTTTACATGTCAGTAGCTGATCCGAAAAATTATCGTATCGCTTACATGTGGAGTAACACCCTAAAAAAGCCAGCTAAAAAAGCCGGCCCTGAGTTCACGATGATTCATATTCCTGAAGAACATCAATTGCGTCAACAAGTGCTGGCGCTACCGGAATACAATCTCAATATTGCGCTGGGAACCGATTACATGGGAGAAGACAAAAAAGGCTTTCTCAGACAAGCCATGTGGTATGCTGACGAACACGACATGCTCGGACTTCATGCCGGGACAAAGTTGGTTTACATACGCGATGTTAAAACCGAGAAAATCAAACGTTACGGAGTTTTTCTGTTCGGCCTTTCGGCTACTGGCAAATCGACCTGGTCCTGTCATCAATTGGGATTGGATTTCAGAAAAGGAGAAAAGACAGAAGCAGTGCAGGATGACATCGTCTTCTTGCGCCGAGATGGATCTGCTTACGGCAGTGAAAGTGGATTTTTTGTCAAGACCGATGTTGAAAAAGACTTGCAAGAAGCTATGTACTATGCGTTAATCGATAAATCGGCGCTGTACGAAAATGTCATGATCGATGCTGCGGGTAATCCAGATTTTGTAGATGAAAACCTGTGCGCTAATGGCCGCGCGGTCATTCGTAAAGATAAATTGAGAATCAAACGAGGGCGAAGGTTGATTGGCATCAATTCCAAATCAATCAATCTGCCGCCGCTTAGCGAGCTGGATGGAATAGTCTTCGCGTTTATCACTCGAAGAAATACCATCATGCCTTTTGCCCAACGCTTGACGGCAGAGCAGGGCGTTTTAGCTTATCTGTGGGGCGAGTCTTCGCACAGCTATGCCTCACAGCCGGAAAAAGCTGGCGAATCAGTGCGGACGGTCGGAACAGATCCTTTTATTGTCGGTTCACAGGCTCGCAAAGTCAATCGTTTTTATCAAATTATTATGGAATTAATGGATAAGTTTCCCAGCAAAGTTCAATTTTATCAGTACAACACCGGCGGCGTGGGAGAAATAATCGAAGAAATTAAAGAAGGAAAGGTAACCAAAAAACGATTGGTGCAGAAGGTTACCCGTGTGCCTATCAATTTAATGGCAGCAATTCAACGCGGCGATTTGCGGGGAACAAATAAATATCAGATGGGAAAATTAGGCACCGAAGAGATAATATGGTGCGAGGGCGGAAATTTATCAATCCAAAATTCGAATAATTATTATTCACAAGAACAAATCGATTTTTATATCCATGACCTGGTCACTGGTCGACAAAAATTTACCGATGAAATTTATAAGCAAGGATTAAGTCCTGATATTATAAAATTTGCCGAACAGTCTTTTCAGATTGATAAAAATTATCGAAGCAAAAAGGAGTTTTTCCCAGCCGCAGAGAAAAATATATTTTCTTTTCCTGAATCAAAAATTGAGTCAAAAACATGGAAAAGTAAAGTACGTCCATCTCGACCGATGCTCAGTCGATGACATAACTATTAACAGTAGCGCGTGTCAGCAGCAAAATTGACCAGCGATGTCTTTTCTCTGGTTAATATACGACCAATCGGCGCGCAAAATTTTTTGATTTCTGTTCATCGTCTGGAAATTCTTCTTCAATTATTTGGGATATGATTAAAAAAAAGTATCTTGTCTATTTATCCATCATTTTATTTCTGATTATAGCGACGATTTTTATCGCTTATACCAAGCTCGATTTAATCTTGCAAGGTTATTTTTATCATCAAGAAGCTTCAGAAGTCTGGTATCAAGCAAACCATCCAGCTTGGCATTGGGCTTATTTTTACGGTACCATTCCTGCAATTGTCTTAACAGTAATCGCGTTAATCGTGTTGATTTCGAGTTGGCTGAAGTCAAAATATGCTGTCTATCGAAAATATTGCTGGCTAATTTTGTTGACGCTGATTATCGGTCCCGGAGTACTCATCAATGGCATATTAAAAGATCATTGGGGCAGACCGCGTCCGCGGCAGGTTCAGGAATTTGGGGGACAATGGAAGTTCAAAGAAGTTTGGCAGCCTGGCGTTCCCGGCAAAGGCAAATCTTTTCCCTGTGGACACTGTTCAATGGGCTTTATTTTTATTGTGCTGTATTTTTCATTTAAAAGAAGGAATCAATTGGCTGCCTATTCCAGCTTAGTTTTTAGCGTTCTCTATGGCAGTTATATTGGGTTAGCGCGTGTCGCGCAGGGCGGTCATTTTTTATCCGATGTGGTATGGGCTGGCGGATTGACCTTTTTAATCGCCGCCATATTGTATTATGATATTTTAAAAATTCCAATTCAAGAAGAAAATCAGACGGTTGCAAGATTAGTCAAAGCAAAATTAAAATCAAATCCGCTGAGAATAATTTTGATTATTGGTGCCGCTGCCATAATTTTGCTTTTGTTTCTTTTTGTATTTCTTTTTTCAAAGCCTTTCTACAAAGAATATTTGCATCAAACTAATCAGAAAAATTCCTACCAATATATTAAATTTGATTTTGAAACCAGCTGTGGCGATATCATTTTGCTGCCAAGCAAAGGAGACACAACAGTAGCCGTAAAAACTATTGTTCAGGGATACGGTTTTCCCAGACAAACATTCAAAAGCGAATTAACTGACATTCTCATCAATGATACATTATTGGTAAATTATAATTTTGAATCGTCAGGTCATTTTTATGAATTAGATGTCAATATTTTCTCTTTTCTTGATACCTCAAAAATTATCTTTATTTCTGGACAAAATAAAGCCGGCAACTTGTTTGTCGATAAAAATCTTTTTGCCAGAAAATTTATCAACACTGGAATTCAAATAAGTAATGGTACGATAAACGATTTAAAATAATGTCGATGGCAGCAGTGTTTTCCTGGTTGCTTTATTCCTCTGATAAGTTGAGAGCAACAATGTATGAATTTATTATCAAGTGACGATTTAAAAAATTTAGTTACCTCAGTTTTTTCTCCCGGTAAAAATGATAAAAAGCTGATGATAATTGTTGATGTGCCTGATGCGAAAACAAAAGATACCCTGGCGTGGCAGGCAAGAAGAGAAATGGCCTTGGATTGGTTCAACAAATTGCTTGCATTAAAAGATGTGTGGCAATTGGAAACCGTTAGTTTGGTATTCTATCAAAACGTTCACAACAACAATGCCGACTTGCCAACGTTGGCCTATTTTTTCCGCGGTGAGATAAAGAATGTGGAGGCCTCTACCCTATCAGCTCAGGGTGATGCAATTGAGTTTGAACGCGAGTTATCAACGGCGAATATGGTGCTTGCTCCGACACAGTTTTCAGCTACTGCGCCATTAAAGCTGTTGGCGAAAACATTTCAATTTCGAGCTGCCACCATGCCTGGCTTTTCAGCCGACATGATTCCTGCTTTAAAATTGGATTATGAAGAAATCAATCGCCGCGTGTTGAAAATTAAAAATTTGCTCGATCCAGCCGTGGCGGTGGAAATCGGTTTTTCTACAAACAAAAATCAGAAATATAAAGTGCACTTTGATTTGCGGCATCGCCTGGCACATGTCAGCGGCGGCCGTTTTCTTGAGCCTGGTGTCGCCGGTAATTTGCCGAGCGGTGAATGCTATATCGTCCCTTACGAAGGCGAAATGGGAATACCCAGTGAATCGGCCGGAATCCTGCCCGTTCAATTTGAAAATGAAATAGTACTCTATCAGATAAATCAAAATATCGCTGGCAAGGTTATCAGTTCAGGCAAACTTTCGAAGCTGGAATCGCAACAGCTTCAACAGGAACCAGCTTATGGCAACATTGCGGAAATTGGTTTTGGCGTGCTAAAAGATTTTGGCGTGCTGCCAACTGGCGAGATATTATTGGATGAAAAACTGGGGCTACACATTGCCTTTGGCAGAAGCGATCATTTCGGCGGCAAAGTCGGCGTCGCTGATTTTTCTGCACCCGAACATGTTGTGCATATTGATCGAATTTATATTCCTGAGACGCAAAACAAAATAGTCCCCAATCAGGTCGAGCTTATCTATGAAGATGGGCATAAATTTATCCTAATGGAATGCGGCGAGTACACGATCTTTTAATTTGATTTTTGATTTTGAGCTGAGTTATTTGCTTAATGGTCTAATAATTTATTTACCTTTTTGGATGTTTTGATGAACCAAATTTAAAGGAAAAAAGCATGGCACATCCCAAACGAATTGGAATTCTCACTGGAGGCGGAGACTGTCCCGGCTTAAATGCCGTAATCCGAGCTGTGGTTAAAACTGCAATCAATGATTTTAAAATTGACGCGGTTGGATTTCTTGATGGTTTTAAAGGATTAGTAGAAAAACGATATATCAATTTAGGAATGAGCGAGGTGTCTGGGATTCTTACCCGCGGTGGCACCATTCTGGGCACAACCAATCATTACAATCCATTCAATTATCCACTTTTGGCTGATGGAAAAATTTCATACAATGATCGCTCCGACCAGGTCGTGGCTACATGTCATGAGTTAGGAATTGAAGTTCTGGCTTGTATTGGCGGGGATGGCACCATGACAGTTGCCCAAAAAATTTCAGAAAAGGGAATTCCTGTAATTGGCATTCCCAAAACCATTGATAACGACCTTTATGGCACTGATGTTACCTTTGGATACGATTCGGCTTTGACCACTGCTACTGAAGCGATAGACAAAATCCACACCACGGCACAATCGCATCATCGAGTGATGATTATCGAAGTTATGGGTCGATATGCTGGTTGGCTCGCCTTGGGATCAGGAATAGCTGGAGGAGGAGACATTATTTTAATCCCTGAGATTCCTTACAATATTGAGTCTGTCTGTGAAAAAATAAGACAAAGAAGTTACCGCGGAAAAAATTTTAGCATCTTAATTGTAGGTGAAGGCGCTAAACCCAAAGGCGGCGAATTAGTTATCCGAGAAAGAATTGAAGGCAGCCCGGAACCAATCCGACTGGGAGGGATTGGCAACAAAGTCGCTAACGACATCGAGAAATTGATCAAAACCGAAACCCGCGTGACTGTGTTGGGACATCTGTTGCGCGGCGGAATTCCCAGCCCGGCTGATCGGCTATTAGCAACTCAATTCGGCGTCGCTGCGGCGAACTTAATCGCCAAAAGAAAGTATTATCACATGGTCGCATTACGAGGAAAAAATATCGTTGCCGTACCAATTGCTGAGATTGCAGGCAAAACAAGAACAATTCCTTTAGAATCTCCCCTGCTCGATGTTGCCCGATCAGTTGGCTGCTGTCTCGGCGAATAAGCAGAAAAAGAGGTCACCACCATTTTTCAATGGTGACCTTAATTCATTTAAAAATGTTGTTAGCCGCTGGTCAGCAGAGAAAAAACAAGCTGATTAAACGACAAAAGGGACTTGTCTTTCAACGATTACTTCGTCATTGCCAAAACTTGATTGACACATTTTCTAATTCCGACGGCAATATTTCTAATCGAAGGTCCTAACATGTAAGCGGGCGTTGAAACCAATCGATTCGCTTCGTCAATGGCAATTTCATCAACTCGGCATTTAATATGCTTTCCGCCCATTTTTTCAATCGCCTCAGCTGTGCTTGCATCATTGCCGATTGTCAGTTTTGGCTTAAATTCTCCCAAAATTTTCGCTGCTATTACCGGTGCAATGCAGATAAATCCCATCGGCTTTTTCACCTGGTGCATTTCTTTGACCAAGCGATTGACATGCTGGTTCACCGAGCAGTTCACTCCCTGAGTGGCAAAAGTGCACAGATTTTTTGCCGCACCAAATCCGCCCGGAAAAATTAATGCGTCCACGCTATTAGCTGTAATATGAGAGATATCTTGAATCGTTCCACGGGCAATACGCGCTGCTTCCTCAAGCACATTTCGCGATTCGCTCAATGCTACCTGGGCTGAGATGTGGTTAATGACATGCATTTGATTTGCCGATGGAGCCAGGCATATAAATTGGGCGCCAGCTTCGTCTAATGCGAGTAGCGTGATGACAGCTTCGTGAATTTCCGAGCCATCATAGACACCACATCCCGAAAGAATGACGCCAATTCTTTTTTGGGAATAACTAGCCATACAAAATCCTCCTGAAATTTAGTGTTCAAGTAGTAACCTAATATAATCAAATAGACCAACTATTTCAACTGGAAAATTGATTATTAGTATCCTTCCGAAAAAAGCTCTTATAAAACCCTTGCTGTCTTTGCCAGCGATCCGCCGACTAGCAGAGAGCGAAGCAATCTTGTCATTATCATTAGATTTCTTTTTTCCCAAATGGCCGATCGCAAAAACAGAGATCAGAGTTAATTAGAATTTTGCCTATTATCGAATTTGCCGCTAAACTTTTGTTCCAATGGCTGCCATAAAAAATGACTTGACTTTTGCTAATTTTTTTTGTATAATTCGCCATCGCTTATGGGGCTATAGCTCAGTTGGGAGAGCGCTTGACTGGCAGTCAAGAGGTCAGGAGTTCGACCCTCCTTAGCTCCACTTTATTGCAGGCTGTAATTGTCTACCGACGTAGTAGAGATTACAGCTTTTTTCGTTTATGCTATTACTAATGAGTCGCTTTTCAAATTTCACCTATGACTTTAAAGGGAATGTGCGCATGATATCAACATCTCTTCTTGAAGAACTGACAAGTGGAAAAATTCTGGTTTCTGATGGCGCATGGGGAACTTTTCTGCTCAACAAAGGCTTGCCAGCAGGCGCTTGTCCTGAATTATGGTGCATCGACCGCCCTGAAGAAGTGCTCGACATGGCACGGCAATATATCAACGCTGGCAGCGACATGATTGAAACGAATAGTTTTGGCGGCAGTCGCTTAAAACTTGAGCACTATGGACTGCAAAATCGAACCTACGAAATCAACCGAGCTGCCGCCGAAATCTCACGTCAGGCGGCTGGTGAGAAAAAGTGGGTGCTTGGCTCGATCGGGCCAACTGGCAAAATGCTGCTACTGGGAGATGTCACCGAAGCTGAGCTATTTGATGTTTTTCAAGAGCAAAGCAAAGCCTTAGCCGATGGAGGTGTCGATGGCATCTGCATCGAGACGATGAGCGCTCTGGATGAAGCCCAGATAGCGATACAAGCAGCGCGTGATACTACACCATGCGTTATCCTGTGCACCTTTACCTTTGAACGAACCATTCATGGAGATTATCGTACGATGATGGGCGTTTCGCCCACGGCTGCTGCCAGAGCAGCTTTGGACGCCGGAGCGCACATCATTGGCACTAATTGCGGTAACGGTTTTGAACGCATGATCCCGATAGTTCGCGAAATGCGCTCGGTATCGAATAACGTTCCGATTCTTGTCCATGCGAATGCTGGCTTGCCAAAAGTTATTAACGGCAAAAATGTCTTCCCCGATACGCCGCCACAAATGGCAGCATTGGTGCCTGAAATTGTAAAAGCCGGCGCCAACATCATCGGTGGTTGCTGCGGAACCACACCGCAACACATTCGCGCTATCAAAAAGGCAGTGAAGGCACTCTGACGATGCCAATTTGGTAAATGCCGATTCAAGTTTAATGGATGCGGATCAAAAAATAAGTCTGTTAATTTAGTTCACTCGTATCGGATCGACTTGATCGGATTTGCCAATCCCGCTTTAATCGATCGATAACCAACCGTTATTAGCGCTACCAGCAAAGACCAGCAACCAGCGAAAATAAAAATCTGCAGATCAACATTAATCCGATAAGCAAAAATTTGTAGCCATTTTGTTATAAAGAGCCAGGCTATCGGACTGGCAATTAAGAAGGCTCTAAAAACCAATTTTAAAAAGTCTTTGGAAATCAGAGTCACAATTCCGATGACCGAGCAGCCCAGTATCTTGCGAATGCCAATTTCCTTGGTTCTTTTTTCAATGGAAAAAGAAGCCAGGCTGAATAAACCAAATAGAGCGATAGTAATGGCCAGACAGGAAAAATAAAATAGGATTTGTTGAAATCTTTGTTCAGAACGATATAAAAATTCGAACGCCTCATCAAGAAACCAATATTCGAAAGGCGTTGACCGCTCTGTTTTTTTAAAGATTCGCTCAATTGAAGCAATAGTTTGGGCCATATCTTTTGATTGGGCTTTAATCGAAATAACATTAAACAGACCATTCCAGGGATTATTGCTAATTATCAGCGGCTCAATTTTATCGTGTAATGAAGAAAAATTAAAATCCTTCACCACACCGATAATTGGATGCTCTCCATCTCGCCGAATAAGTTTCCCAACTGGCTGATCCCACAAAAGCGTATGGGCTAATGTTTCATTTATTAGATAGGCGTTTTTATCTGCTGCAAATTGATCTGAGAAATTGCGCCCTTGTACTAACTCAATTTTAAATGTCGCTAAAAAATCTTCATCTGCCTCTACAACATGAAAGAAATGGGGAGAGTTTGAACCTTCTGGAAAATAGCCGTTACTGGTAAAGCCATTAAATGGAACATCCGACGAGCAGGTGACATTTTTGACTTCGGGCAATTGACTAAGTTCATTTTTGAGCACCTCACATTTTGATTTTATTTTTTCATCGAACAAAGGCACAACAATTATATTTTCGTTATTAAAACCAAGCTCCATATTTTGCATAAAATTTAATTGTCTATTTATCAATATCGTACTGATGAATAGGACTATGGCAATGGCAAATTGAATCACCACCAATATATTTCTGAATGCTGCTTTTCCTCTGCCAAAATTGCTGGATCCTCTTAAAGTCCGCGTGATAGAGAAATTGGCAAGAAAAAATGCCGGGTAGGCACCAGCAAGTATGCTAATCGATGTGATAAAAACGACCATTGCGGACATCTGTGCTAAAGAGGCATTTGATGTCGGAAAAGTAGTCCCCACTAAGGTAAAATATTTTGGCAAAAAAAGCTGAACCATAACGAGTGCCACGGCGAATGCCATTAAACATACTAAAAAAGATTCAATTAAAAATTGTCTGATAATTGTCCCCCTCTGAGCACCCAGTACTTTGCGCACGCCCACCTCTTTTGCCCGGGTGCTCGATAAAGCCGTAGTCAAATTTATAAAATTGATGCAGGCAATTATCAGAACCAAAGCGACAACAACACCAAAAATGTAAATTACGATCAGTCCAAAATCTGATGTATAGTGCAGATGGATATCTTTTAATGGTTGAAGGTAAGGCTCATATTTTATTCCGATTCCAGCCAAATCTTTGTTGATATATTCCCACATCAAGTCAGGCAATTTTGCTTCAACCTCATTTGCCGAGGTTTTGCTTGACAATTTAATATAATTGATATATTGATTCCCACCGTTCCATCCCATATAATAATTCTTGTCCTGATATAATGTAGAAAATGAAACCAGCGCCTCGAATTGAATGTGTGAATTTGCAGGCGGCGCTTTTACAATGCCGCTGACCTGATAGGCAATTCTATTGTCGAGCAAGATAAATTTACCCAGTGGATTTTGGTCGCCGAATATGGCCAATGCGGTTGGCTCAGAAAGCACGATCGAATTTGGCAAAGACAGTGCTGATCTGGCATCCCCTTTTATTAGGCTAAACGAAAAAACAGTAAACAATGAGGAATCAGCATGGCAAAATGAATTTATTCTAAATGATTTATTGTCATGGTAAAAATAGGCACTGCGCTGCGTGGAAATTCTGACAAATTCTTCAACCTCCGGCAAATCTTTTTTTAAAGCTGGACCAAGCGGATCAACAAAAACCGGTGAATCGGAAACAAATTTGCCCTCTTTTTTGCTCATGACTGATATACGATAAATCTGATCGACATTTTTGTGAAATCGATCAAAACTAAATTCAAACTGGATATACAACAAAATCAGCATCGTTGCCGCAAGGCCAATGGCAAGTCCGAAAATATTAAAAACCGAATAGACTTTATATTTGACCATATGTCGGACGACCATTTTCAAATAATTGTTAAACATAATTACTCCTCAAATTTAGATATTTGATGTAGCGGTGGAAAAACAAAAAGCTATTATGTTCGCACCTGCAACATTTCAATATGTTAGCCGAATTTCAGCCGGCTATAAATATCGTATTCGAAAATATTTATAATCAAATCCTATTCATATTTCAACGCTTGCACCGGATTTGAACGCGAAGTTTTGATAGTATGATAACTAACTGTCGCTAATCCAATTGTCAATTCAAAACAGATCACTACTAGAAAAATCCACCATTCGATCTTGATTCTAAAAGCAAAATATTCTAGCCATTTATTTATCATAATATAAGCTATGGGACAAGCAAAAACACTCGAGAGCAAAATCCAGCTAATAATCCGACTTGATAATAAAACGACAATTCCGGAGGTGGTTGCGCCTAAAACTTTTCGAATGCCGACCTCTTTAATCCGTTTGTTAACCAAAAATGAAGCCAGACCAAACAGCCCCAGACAAGAAATTAACAGCGCCAGCAAAGCAAAAGCGGACAGCAACTGTCCGGTTTTTTCTTCGGATTGATAGAGACTGTTATATGCCTCGTCCATAAAACGATAGTTCATTACCACGCCGGGCAGGCTGTTTCCCCATGTTTTTTTCAGAAATGCCATTGTTGCGGAGACAGTTTCTGGTTTTATTCGCGCTGCCAACAGAATGTAATTTTTTGGATTAATATAGATCAACATCGGATTAATTTCATGCTGAAAAGACTGCACATGAAAATCCTTGACCACGCCAATTACAGTGACGCTTTTTTGAAATTTTTCACCGGGAATTATCAATCGTGTACCAATGGGATCCTTCAATCCCAAGGCTGAAACAGCAGTCTCATTTAATAATGCGCTTTCAAATTTATCCAGCGAATACAGTGGAGAGAAATCTCTGCCTTTGATAAGTTCAATGCCCATCACTTTGACAAAATCAAAATCAGCCGGCAATGCTTGAATGGTGATAGAGTTTTCAGCCGAAGCGCTATCGACTCTCACGCTCATATTCATACGACTATTGACGCCAGGCACAGTGTACGCGCCGGTGACGCCCAAAATATTGGGACTCTTCAAAAATTCAGTTTTCAACATTTCATATTTTTTTTTCACCATCTCTGCGGCGTAGGGGAAATTGACCAACACAACATTGTCCTTGTTAAAGCCAAGCTCGGAATTTTTCATAAAATTGATCTGGCGAAAAATAAATATTGATCCCAGTAATAAAATTATCGAGATAGAAAATTGGAGTATGATTAAGATTTTTCGCAGCAACATTTTGCTGGTTGAGCTAACGGTTTTGGTGCGTAAAATTTCAATCGGGTTTAATTTCGATAATAACAGTGCTGGATAAGCACCCACAAAAATGCCAACAAAAGCAAATATTGATAGAACAACCAAAAAAAGCATGGCGAAGTGTGTTTTATTTACCACGATGTCTACGCCGAGATAGGTGGAAAGATGGGGATACAGTGTCTTAAAAAACAGAAGGCTGATTACTGTGGAGAGGCAGAATATCGCCATCGATTCAGTTAAAAATTGGACGATTAATTCTGTCTGTTTAGCGCCAATTACCTTTCTGATCCCGACTTCTTTTAAGCGATCCAAATAGAGTGACAGGGACAAATTCATAAAATTGAAGCAGGCAATAATCAATATAAACGTGGCTGCCGATAAAAATAAATAGACAGACAATTTATTTCCTTTTGCACCAATATCGCCGCGCGACTCTAAGTCCCAATGAATGTCTGTCAGCGGTTGAATCACAAATTTCATCCGCGAGGCAAACCAATCATTAGTATTTTGTAGCAGCAGAGCATCCAATTTTTTCCCAAAGCCCGAAAGAGACGATCCCTTTTTTAATAGTACATAAGTCAAATCATCACCCCATTGATTCCACGGTTGCTCAACTTTTTTGCCCATCGCCTCTAAACTCGAATACGAGGCGAAAAAATCCGCCTTCAAATGCGTATGATGAGGGACATCAGACATGATACCAGTGACTTTAAAAGGTATATCATTATAAATTATTTCCTGACCAATTGGCTCTGATTCTGAAAAATATTTTTTTGACATGGTCTCAGAAAGCACCATTGAAAAAGGCTCTGCTAAAACTTTCTCCTTTACACCTATTTTCAACTGAAAAGAAAAAATATCAAAAATTTCAGCATCTGCAAAGAACAAATTCTGTTCCTTGATTTTTTCCCGGGCTTGGTTTGTAATCGTTGCCTCATAGTCCAACTGCACGCGAATTGCTTTTTCGACTTCAGGTATTTCTGTTTGCAGTGCTGGTGCTAAAGCGGGCATGGAACCGGCAAATCGCATTTTGTTCTCTTTGGTTCCCCACTCTATAGAAATGCGATAAATATTCTTTTTTCTGACATGAAATTTTTCGTAGCTTGTCTCATTGATCACATACGAAAACATTAACAGGCAAACTGTCATGCCAATGGCTAAGCCAACAATATTGATGGTGGTAAAAACTTTAAATTTAATAACATTTCTAATAGTG
>CAZNDR010000065.1:0-4566 GCA_964571835.1 uncultured Cytophagia bacterium
TAGCTATTTTGCTGCTTTCCCGGTATTATCTACTGAAGGAACAAAACGACCGATAAATCACGAGGATTATGATGCCTGGAAATCGATTGAAGAAGCAAAAATCTCAGCCGATGGAAATTGGATTAGTTATTTAGAAACACCACAGGATGGCGAAGTTTTCCTGGTGACTAAAAATATTGTTTCTGGAAAGCAATTTCGTTTTCCGATCGGCTATTCTGGAGAAGGAACCGAGGCGGAAAAAGAAGCTAACGCCCAGTTTAGTTTTAATAGCAGTCATCTTGCTTTTTTAATCTCTCCGAATAAAGCCGAGGCGGATTCACTTAAAAAAAAGAAGAAGAAAAACAAAAAAAAGGAAGAAAAACCAGCTAAAAAATTGGGCCTGCTAAATCTGACAACTGGCGAGGCTACCGTCATTGACAGTGTAAAAAGTTATGCTCTGCCGGAAGAGGCTGGCGGGTTTTTAGCCTATTTGAAAGAAGCCGCTCCTGATACAAGCAAAAACAAGGATGATGCGAAGAGTGAAAAAGATGGTGTTAAAAAGAAACAGGAAAAAGAAAAGAAGGATGGCACCACGCTTGTTTTGAAATCTTTGCTTACTGGCTCGGAAAACCGGTTCGAGTTGGTTACTGAATATCGTTTCACCAAAAATGGCAAGTATTTGTTGTATCTTGTTTCGAGTAAAGCCACACCCGAGTCAGACGGTTTGTACAGCCATTCCATTCAAAAGGGAAAGACCAGTGCTCTTCTCATCGGGAAAGGCAATTACAAAAAATGGGCAATGAACAAAAATGAAAACTTTTTGGCTCTTTTAACCGATCGCGATGATAGTGAGGCAAAGGAGCCCACTTTTAATTTATACGGCTGGCAAGTGGGCAATGATAAGGCTGAATTGTGGGTATCGCACAAAACGACCAAAGGCTTTCCGGATAGTATGTCGGTCAGCGACAAATCCGACATTACTTTCAGCGAGAATGGCGATGTCGTTTTGTTTGGCATCAAGGAAATTCCTCAGCCCAATAAAGAAGATGAAGATTCTGCCACAGTCCAAAAAGCAAAATTTGATCTCTGGCACTGGGACGATCCTTATCCCCAGGCACAGCAGAAAATAATGGCAATTAAGGTTCGTGATAATACTTATGAATCGGTCTATTTTTTGAGAAGCAAAAAGTTTGTTAAGCTGGCAGATAAAGAACTGCCCGATATTCAATTGTCCCGAAATGGCAAGTTAGCTTTTGCTAATAATGATTTGCCCTATGCCAAACGGATATCCTACGATGGCACTTATGCTGATGTCTATATGATCGATCCAAATTCTGGTGAACGGACACTGATCAAAAAAGGTCTTTATGGTAGTGCTGATCTTTCTCCTCAGGCGAACTTTGTTTATTGGTTCGAAAATAATAACTGGTTTATCTACAATATCAAAACGAAAACGACGAAAAATATTACCGCGGCACTGAATGTCCACTTCGAGCAAGAAGATTGGGACACGCCCAATCCGCCGCGCAGTTACGGCCTTGCCGGCTGGACTGATGACGACAAATCAATTTTAATTTATGATCGCTATGATATTTGGGAAATAATGCCGGATGGTTCGCCAGCGCGAATGATAACGGAAGGTTTTGGCAAAAAAAATAATTTGTCTTTCCGCTACGTAAAGCTGGACCCGGAAAAATATTCAATAAATCCTGAGGAAGCACTACTGCTGCGGACGATAAATGAAGAAACTTTGGCCTCCGGTTTTTATCGTGATCAGGTCAAAGGAGATAGATTGCCGGAGAAACTTATCTTTGAAGATAAATCCTTCGGATCACGGCTCACCAAAGCCAAAAACGCCGAGGTGTTTTGCTATCAGCGCTCGGCTTTTGATGAATATCCGGACCTCTGGGTCAGCGATGTCAACTTTAAAAATCCACAGAAAGTAACTGATCTAAGCAAGCAGATGGAGCCGTTTCTCTGGGGAAAAGCGGAATTAATCGACTTTGCTAGCGCTGATGGCAAGCCGCTCAAAGGAGTCCTAATCAAGCCGGATAAATTTGATCCCACCCAAAAATATCCCTTAATAGTTTATATTTATGAAACGCTGCATCAGGAGCTGCACCGCTTTCGCGACCCAGCGCCGGGGACATCGATTAATCCTTCCTTTTATGTCAGCAATGGCTATGTAATATGGATGCCTGACATTGAATACGATACTGGCTATCCGGGCCGCGATGCGTTGAAGTGCGTCCTGCCGGGAGTTCAGTTATTGATGAGCAGAGGCTTTATTGATGCGGATAGAATAGGCATTCAGGGTCATTCCTGGGGCGGCTATCAAGTCGCCTATATGGTCACTCAAACCAATCTTTTTGCTGCCGCCGAAGCTGGTGCGCCAGTCTGTAATATGACCAGCGCCTATGACGGCATCCGCTGGGAAACTGGATTGGTGAGGCAATTCCAGTATGAACGAACGCAGAGCCGGCAGGGCGCCAGCTTGTGGGAGACGCCGTTGCGCTATATCGAAAATTCCCCTCTTTTCTGGGCCGATAAAGTGCAGACGCCGCTATTGATGATCCATAATGATGACGACGGTGCGGTCCCTTGGTATCAGGGGATTGAGTTCATCATGGCGCTGCGCCGGCTGGAGAAGGAAGCCTACCTGTTCAACTACCATGGTGAAAAACATGGGCTGCACCAGCGAGTCAATCAAAAAGATTGGACAAGCCGTCTGGCTGAATTTTTTGATCACTTTCTTAAAGGAGCGCCGGCACCGACATGGATGACTAATGGGATCAAGGCCTGGGAGAAAGAGGAGGAATAGGGTGCAAGGTATAAGCTATAGGGGTGATTTTTTTTTAGCTGTCAGCTGTAAAGTGAAGTTACCTAATGTTTTTTTAGCTTGTTTCAATGTTTCGAAAAATCGATCAGAATAAAATTTATTGAAAATTATTAATAAGCCAGGAGGAAATAAAAATGGAGAAGAAAATCAATTTTACTTTAAATGGTAAATCAGTGAGCTTAGCCGCTGATGGTGAACGGCCGCTGCTCTGGGTATTGCGCACAAATTTTAAGTTGACCGGCGCCAAGTATGGCTGCGGAGAGGGGTTCTGCGGCGCCTGTACCGTGCTGGTGAATAAAAAAGCGGTGCGTTCCTGTCAATATCCGCTGAAAAATGTCCGGGGTAAAGAAGTGATCACTATCGAAGGATTGGCAACGAAAGATCAGCTTCATCCCTTGCAGCAAGCTTTTTTCGATTTTGATGCGCTGCAATGCGGCTATTGCACGCCGGGGATGATTCTCCATGCTTACAGTTTGCTGCAAGAAAATCCTCATCCGACACGAAACCAAATCATTGAGGCCATGGACGATAATCTGTGTCGCTGCGGTGCCTACCATCGAATCATTCAAGCAATTGAAGCTGTGGCTAAGAAAAATTAGGGAAGGAGTCAGCATGAAAAATAATGATTTTTTAGAGGTCGATTTTAAAGATTTTTCTAATCCTTTCAATCTGTCGCGCCGCCATTTTCTCAAAACTTTTGGCGGCGGTATTTTTATTTTTTTCACTGTAGGCAAGTCACTGGCGCTACCGCCTCAGCGGGAACGCCGAAGTTATCCCTCTGATTTTAATGCTTATCTCAGAATCAAAGAAGATGGCCGCGTGTCCTGCCTGGTGGGCAAAATTGAAATGGGACAGGGAGTTGTCACCTCGTTGGCGCAAATGCTGGCGGAGGAGCTCGATGTAGCCATTGATCAGGTGGACATGATTATGGGTGACACCGACTTTTGTCCCTGGGACATAGGAACTTTTGGTTCACTATCCACTCGCCAATTTGGCCCCTATTTACGGCAAGCTGGTGCCAAAGCCAAAGTGGTGTTAATGCAATTGGCTGCCGAAACATTGCAGTTGCCAGTTGATTTGATGCAAGTCAAAGATGGTGTGGTATTTAACAGCCAACAGGCAGAGGAAAAAATAACCTACTCAGAATTAGCCCGGGGCAAAATAATTGTCAAACAGCTTGATCACGACGTGCCGGTCAAATCTCCCTCTGATTTTAGAGTTATGGGCAAATCACATTTGCGAAGAGATGCACAAGAAAAAGTAACCGGCAAAGCGATTTTTGCTGGTGATGTGTCCTTCTCTGATATGCTGTACGCTAAAATATTGCGTCCGCCAGCTCATGGCGCAAAATTGAAAATAATTGATACCTCAGCCGCTGAAAAAATTCCGGGAGTTTTGGTGGTCAGAGACGAGGACTTAATTGCGGTATTGCATCAGTATCCGGATGTAGCTGAAATGGCATTGACGAAAGTTAGTGCCGACTATGACAGACCCGAAGCAAAAGTCGATGATCAGACCATTTTTGACGAGATGCTGAAGACCAGTGCCTCTTCAAATTTGGTGGCAGAAGGTGGCAATCTATTAGAGGGAGAAAAGCTGTCGCAACAAGTGATAGAAAAAAAATATGTCAACAGCTACGTCGCTCATGCGCCGATCGAGCCGCACACCTCAGTAGCAAAATGGGAAAATGGCAACATGACTGTGTGGGCAGCCACGCAGGCGCCATTTACAGTTCAACGTCAGGTGGC
>CAZNDR010000065.1:4666-8920 GCA_964571835.1 uncultured Cytophagia bacterium
GTTCTGTGGGATTATCAAGTCTATTTTGCAGGAGAAAGAGGATCACAGCAGTTTTATCATATTCCTCATCACCGCACTTTAGCTTACGGCGAGTGGCGCGGCGGCGCTAGCATTCATCCTTTTGCTGTGGGCCCCTGGCGTGCACCAGCTAATAATACCAATACCTTTGCCCGTGAATCGCAAATCGATATGATGGCTGAAAAAGCAGGAGTTGATCCGGTTAGTTTTAGATTAAAAAATCTGGAAGAAGAAAAAATGCGAGTTGTACTTGAAGCTGCAGCGAAGCAATTTGGCTGGCGATCGGCAAAAATACCCAGCGGCAGAGGATGCGGCGTTGCTTGCGGCATTGATGCTGGAACTTATGTCGCCACTTTAGCTGAAGTCAACGTGAATAAAAAAACCGGGAAGGTCGAGGTGAAGCGGGTGGTCTGCGCCCAGGATATGGGCTTGGTGGTTAATCCTGAAGGAGCGAAATTGCAAATGGAAGGCTGCATCACCATGGGTCTGGGTTATGCGCTGACTGAGGAGGTTCATTTTAAGGGCGGAGAAATAATGGATGAAAATTTTGATACGTATGAGCTGCCGCGCTTTTCCTGGGTTCCCGAAATTGAAACCGTGTTGATTGAATCAAAGGAAGCCTCTCAAGGCGGCGGCGAACCAGCTATTATCACTATGGGCGCAGTACTGGCGAATGCGATTTATGATGCCATTGGCGTGCGATTATATCAGTTGCCGATGACTACGGGACGGATATTACAAGCAATCAAAACCGGCGAAAAAAATTAAGCCCGAATAATTTTAAGAAGCGGAAATAAATTAAAATAAGCGGCTAAACCTTATTATGAATTTTGTTTCAGCACCAGTAGGATTGTTCAAGACGTTGAATTGATTGGGTAGAAATTTGAATAAGAGCATTCAGTCGCTAATAGTTTAAGAACTAATTATCATCAAAAACACTTTTTTAACAAATCAATAGAATTCATTTATTGAGGGAGGAATTGAAATGAAACCTATCTGGCAAATTAGGCTGTTGGTTAGTTTTCTTTTCTTGTCGCTGATTCAATTGAGCTGTACCCAGAAAGATTATCTCAATGAAACAGCAGCCGCCCGCAGCGCCAGAATGCAATGGTGGCGTGAGGCACGCTTTGGCATGTTTATTCATTGGGGGCTGTACGCTGTGCCAGCAGGGGAATACAAAGGACAACGTAGTAAGGGCATCGGCGAATGGATTCAAGCGGAATTGAATATTCCGCGCGACGAATACGAACAATTCGCCAAACAGTTCAATCCGATAAAATTCGATCCGGCAGCTTGGGTGGGATTGGCAAAACGAGCGGGCATGAAATACCTGGTGATCACTTCCAAACATCATGACGGCTTTAGCTTGTGGGATTCCAAAGTTTCCGATTACGATGTGGTGAATTCAACACCTTACGGCAAAGATCTATTGGTGCCATTGAGCCAGGAATGCAAAAAACAGGGAATAAAATTTTGTGTGTATCACTCAATTCTCGATTGGCATCATCCCGCCCAGTATGTGGATCCGGAGGCAGAAAATCCACGACGTGGCCATTCAAGAAACAAAATTTATCCTGAAAAAAAAGCCGACTATGTGACTTACCTGAAAGCACAGTTAAAAGAATTAATTCAGTTGGTCGACCCAGCCGTACTTTGGTTTGATGGCGAATGGGTGGAATGGTGGACAGAACAGGACGGAAAAGATTTGTACAATTATGTCCGTTCGTTGAAGCCAGAAATAATTATCAACAATCGCGTGGGCAAAGGCAGAAAGGGCATGGAAGGTCTGAGCAAAGGGCCGAATGAGGTGGGAGATTTCGGCACGCCCGAACAACAAATTCCGGCTACCGGTTTGCCTGGGGTGGATTGGGAAAGCTGCATGACCATGAATGACACCTGGGGCTACAAATATTTTGATGATAATTGGAAATCCACCCAAACACTGCTGCAAAACTTGATCGATATCGCCTCCAAAGGCGGCAACTATCTGTTGAACGTTGGTCCCACTGCCGAAGGATTAATACCTGAGCAAAGTGTCATTCGTTTGCAGGCAATGGGCGAGTGGCTGGATAAATTTGGCGAAGCAATTTATGCGACTTCAGCCAGCCCCTTTGAAAAAGCAGATTGGGGAAGATTCACCCAAAAAAATGGGAAAATTTATGCTTTGATATTTGATTGGCCTGTTGATGGGAAAATTAGCCTGCCGTTGAAAGTCGAAAATATTCAAGGGGCGTGGCTTATTGGAAAATTTGATGCGGAACAGCTACAAATCGAGCCTTTGGCTGAAGGAAGCAACATTCTTTTGCCAGAAAGCAAAGCGACGGAAATTATCCCCGTTGTCGTTATTGAACAGAAATAGTTAAGCGGGATTTGATTTTTGACGAACTGATGGGAATGTGAAATTGTTGTAAAAGCAAATTTGCACCACTGCATTAATCAATTGTTGTACTTTTTAACCAATAGTGGAGGAAGGAAGTATGGTTCAAGAGGCTGGAAAGAAACATAGTCTGGCGAAAAGTGGTTCTCAGTGGCTTTTCTGGACGTGCTTCATCGCGCTGATTGCGACATCATTCGGCTTCATCATCCGCAACCAGGTGATAGGCGAATGGCAAATGGCATTTAATCTGAGCGAGACGCAAAAGGGTGAGCTATTTGGCGTTGGGCTGTGGCCATTTTCCATTAGTATCATTCTTTTTAGTCTGGTGATTGATAAGATTGGCTATGGTCGGGCGCTGTGGTTTGCCTTTATCTGCCATGTGAGTTCTGTTTTTATCACCATCTTTGCCAATGGCTACTGGATGCTCTGGACCGGCACGTTTATCCTGGCATTGGGCAATGGCACGGTCGAAGCTGTCATTAATCCAGTAGTAGCGACTGTCTTCTCGAAAGAAAAAACCAAATGGCTGAACATTTTGCATGCTGGCTGGCCTGGTGGCATGGTGCTAGGCGGCTTGTTGATTTTGCTGCTCATTCCCGATTTGGGCTGGAAGTGGAAAGTGGCGCTACTGATTATTCCGGCTGCCATTTATGGCTTTTTGCTGCTAAAAGCTCAATTTCCGGTTCAAGAACGGGTGAAAGCTGGCGTGCCCTACAAAGAGATGCTGCAAGAAGCCGGCGTTATTGGCGCTGCCATTGTAGTGCTCATTATTTTTGCCGAATTTGGTCGCGTGTTCAGTTGGACAGCAACTACCTGGTTGATTATCTCCGCTGTGCTCATTGTAGCCTATGGTCTGTACGTCCGTTCCTTGGGACGCGTGCTGTTCATCTTCTTAGTCTTGATCATGATCCCATTGGCTACAACCGAATTAGGTACCGATAGCTGGATCACCGATTTGATGAAATCGATCATGGGTGAAACCAGCAAAGCCGCGGGTTACATCATTGTTTATACCGCTTTCATCATGATGGTGCTAAGATTTTTAGCCGGCCCAATTGTCGAGCGACTGAAGCCGTTGGGCTTATTGGCGGTCAGCAGCTTGATTGCTATTATCGGACTGGTATTTTTGTCCAAAGCGGCTGGTTTTGCTATTTTTATCGCGGCTACTATTTATGCCCTGGGCAAAACCTTTTTTTGGCCGACCATGCTGGGCGTTGTTTCGGAAAGATTCCCCAAAGGTGGTGCGCTGACCATTAATGCCATTAGCGGTGTGGGTATGCTCTGCGTCGGCATTATCGGCGCTACTTTTCTGGGATATTTTCAAGACACTAAAATTGATGAAAGACTCAACGCTCAAAATAAAGATTTGCATTCTAAAATTGTAACAGTCAAAAAAACAAGCATTTTTGGCGGATATAATTCACTTGATGAAAGTGCAGTAGAAGCATTGAATGGTCAAGTAGAATTTGCTCATTACAAGCAAGTAGTATCAGAAAAGATTAAATCTAATAAAGGGCAGGAGATGTCAGATAACGAGCTTGCTGATAGCCTGATTAATGATAAATTGTATAATCAAAAAATTAGGCGCTATTTCGAACTAACCCTTACCCCTGAAGAGAAAAATCAAGTCGTTGACGTAAAAAAAGTTGCTATTAATGATATGTTAAAATCTCTTAAAGAAAAAGGTGTTTTTGTCGACAGTACTGATTTTGAAAAAGCATTAAATGACAAAAAGGATCTAGATGAAGTTACGCTATATGCTAAAAAAAATACCTTGCTAATTGTAGCAATCTTTCCCACCATTATGCTCATTTGTTATTTGATTCTCATCTTATATTTCCGAGCCAAGGGGGGATACA
>CAZNDR010000065.1:9020-13010 GCA_964571835.1 uncultured Cytophagia bacterium
ATGCTCATTTGTTATTTGATTCTCATCTTATATTTCCGAGCCAAGGGGGGATACAAGCCCGTCGAACTTGAAGTTCAAAAAGGGTAATCAGCCGTCAGCATTCAGCGAACAGCATTTAAAAAATCAGCAAATTGAATTCGATTATTTTGCCTAGTTTTTTGGTGAAATTTTAGCAGTAAGGTAGTAGCCTATTTTTAAAAAACAAACTGCTGAAAGCAAATCGCTCATCGCTCAATTCAGATCATAATTATTTAGGTGCGGCGTTTATCTTGGCAGGTCAGCATGCTAACGCCGCACTTTTAATTTCATTGCCTAACCTTCACTGATTTTTAACATCTAATCACCTTGAGATTTTTTGCTATTTCTTTTTAAAATCAATTTGATTGGAAGGGCTGTGTGAATTTCAAAAAAATTGGAGCTGAATGAAATTAAAATGGTACCAATCTTTCTGCTTACAAATTTTGTCAATCCTATTGGCTGGAGTAATAAAAACAGTTAGTGCCCAGGAGCAATACGTGGTGACGGTTTTGTCCGAGCCGATAACCTTTAATGGAGTGTGCGATGAGGCAATCTGGCAAACAATCGAGCCGCTGCCCCTCGTCATGTTTCAACCTATCTTCGGTGCTGAGCCAACCGAAAAAACAGAAATCCGCATCGCTTATGATGATAGCTATTTTTATGTTTCCGGATGTCTGTTCGATAACCAGCCAGCAAAAATTCAATCGACATCTAAAAAGCGCGATTTTCTTGGTGGCAATGCCGATTGGTTCGGCTTTATTTTGGATACTTTCTGTGACAAAGAAAATGCCGTGGCGTTTTTTACCACACCAGCAGGCTTACGTTTAGATACAACTGTATTTGACGATGCGGTTGGTACGTTGCCAATTAATATAAGCTGGAACACTTTTTGGGATGTGCGAACAGTCACTAACGAGAAAGGCTGGTTTGTGGAGATGAGAATCCCCTTTTCCAGCCTACGCTATCAGGAGATAAATGGCCGGGTAACAATGGGTTTTATCACCTGGCGCTGGATTCCACATAACAATGAATCGTACGTTTATCCGGCGATCTCACCGAAATGGGGTGGCTGGAGTACCTGGAAACCATCAAAGGCGCAAGAAATCGTATTCAAAGATCTGCAGAGCAAAAAGCCGGTCTATATTGTCCCTTATGTATTAGCAGGCTTGGGAAGAAATTTTGATCTCAATGAAGAAGAATCAGCCTATCTTCGAGACGACACGCCGGTGCATGAACTGGGTCTGGATGTAAAATGTGGTTTAACCAATAACCTGACGCTGGATGTGACTTTTAATACTGATTTCGCCCAGGTCGAAGCCGACGATGAGCAGATCAATTTGACTCGGTTTTCACTCTTTTTTCCGGAAAAACGATTGTTCTTTCAAGAACGATCCAGCAACTTTGAATTTAATCTGGGAGGTGACGACCGTCTTTTTTACAGTCGGCGCATTGGCATTAGTGATGATAAGCCGATAAACATCTACGGCGGTGGCAGAATCGTTGGTCGTGTTGGTTCCTGGGATGTTGGTTTAATGAATTTGCAAACCGCGCCTCTGGAAAAGTTGAGCTCGGAAAATTTTGGCGTTTATCGATTGCGGCGGCAGGTTTTCAATCGAAACAGTTATGTCGGCGGCATGCTCACCTCACGAATAGGGACAAAAGGCAGCTATAATATCGCCTACGGGCTTGACGGAATTTTCCGTGTGAAAAAAGATGATTACCTGAGTTTTTATTGGGCGCAGACGTTTGAAGACAGCAGTGAAAATAAAACTGTGACCTCGCTTGATCTCTCTCGAATGGGAGTCAGATGGGAAAATAGGAAACAACAGGGACTGGGTTACGATTTGGTTTTTTCACGGTCAGGCAAAAGCTTTAATCCCGGCATCGGTTTTTTTCAGCGCGAGAATTACACACGATTTGGCTCAAAATTATTATATGGCTGGCTTTCTGGGGAAAAATCCTGGCTTCAGCAGCATTATCTTTATTTGAATGGAAATGTGTTTCTCGGCAATTCAGACTCCGACGTGGAATCTGTCCAGATCAGCCCGGGTTGGTATTTTATCGGCAAATCAGCTATCGAGGGTAATTTTTCAGTTAATGTCTATTATGAAAATGTCCCAGATACTTTTTCTTTTTCCGACGAGGCAAAGGTGCCTTCAGGAAAATACCGGTTTTATAGTTTCAAGTCATATTTTGTGACGCCAATGAGCCGATTATATTATGCAGTGATCAATCTTGAAACCGGCTCTTTTTTCGACGGCTGGAGATTTTCATTGAGCGTCTTGCCCACCTGGAGTATTTCTGCTGATCTGGAATTAAGCGGATTTTATGAATTTAATCGCGTTGCCTTTCCAAAGCGGAATCAGGAATTCACGGCACACATTGGCAGATTAAAAGTGCTTTGGATGATGAGTACTTCCCTGTCACTTTCGGCTTTCATTCAGTATAACAGCGAAGCAAACATTTTAATTTCCAACCTTCGATTTCGATTTAATCCACGCGAGGGAAATGACTTTTATATTGTTTATGATGAAGGATCGTTTATTGATCGTTTTAAAGAATCACCTGTTTTGCCACCAATTAGTAATCGAACGATACTGTTGAAATATACTTACACTTTTAATTTTTAAAAAATTTTGTTCTCCAAAGGAGCGCAAATGCCTATCCGAAAAATATTGATATTTTTATGGCTGATTCCGGTTAACGTGTTTTCACAACACCTGAAATTCAGTGCGGACTCCACTTATGGTTTTATTAAACATTTGAGCGTTGACATTGGTCCGCGGCCCATGGGTTCAATTAATGATCGAAAAGCACTGAAGTGGGCGATAGAAAAATTTTCCGGTTTCCATGCCGATTCTGTTTTTATCCTGCCGTTCAATAAAGTTGAAGCCAAAAAAAGCAGTGTGAATACTAATAGCGGAACAGCGGTGGCAATTCTTAAGGGCGAAATTGATTCCGCCATTGTTATCGGCGGACATATTGATTCAGCCGGTCGGGAAATCACAGGTGCCAATGATAATGCCTCCGGAGCTGCTAGCGTTATTGAGCTGGCTCGGTTGTGGAGTCAACGACCTCGCCATTACACGATGATCTTTGCTGCCTTTGGCGGTGAAGAACAGGGTTTGGTGGGATCGAAACATTTTGCAAAATATTTCCAGGGCATCGATAAAGTCGTGCTCATGATCTGTCTGGACATGACCGGCAGTGACGACGATATAATCACTTTAGCCGAAAGTGATTCCATGCAAGCGCCGATCTGGCTGATGAAAGATGCTTTTGCTATTGACCGCGCACTGGGAATTAACCGGCTTCAATATCCGAGTTTTTTTGCCACAACCAATAATATTGGCGGCGGCGCCGGTTCTGACCATATTCCCTTTTTGGATAAAAAAATTCCCGCCATCGATTTTACCGCCGGTATCAATAATTCTCCCATTCACACCCCACAGGATAAAATCGATTTTATTGATAAGAAGATGTTGGCTGCTTGTGGAACCTTAGCTGATAGCCTGCTATGCCATTATCAAAAATTTGGCCTCCCCAAACAGAAATATCAGCCGTACCTGCTGTGGCGCCTGTTTGGTTATTTGTTATTTATCCCTGCCTGGATGATTATTGCCTTTAATGTGATATCGCTTTTGGCTGGCATGGGCGCTTTTTATGTCAGCCGAAAAAATCGTTTGCGGATTGAAAAATCCCAACGGGTACGGTTATCCGGTTTGAAACTCTTGCTGATTTTTGTGATTACCATTATTTTTTTCCAGTTGGGAGAAGCAGTGCTGCAATTTTTTAAGGGGTTGCGCTATCCCTGGTTCACCCACCTTTATGAATATTTATGGTACGGCGCAATTTGGTTGGTTGCCGGGCTGTGGCTTGCTTTGCAGTTGACTAAAAAATGGCGTTTCAGCCAAGACCCGGATGTTTATGCCAAACGCGCCCTTTTAGTCTTGTTTTTTGTGACCGCAATTC
>CAZNDR010000066.1:0-13002 GCA_964571835.1 uncultured Cytophagia bacterium
GGCTTATAGAATATTAAGGATATTTTTTATTATCACGACGTCTGTAGGCGCACTAACTGGTGTTGGTATTTGGCTGACCACAGCGACTGTCTCTCCCGCAACCATCGGCTCCTTGCTTCACGTTTTTTTCTGGGCGTGGTTTACTGAGTGGCTTGTTTTTGTTTCCGAAGTCGTTTTGATCATGTTTTATTATTTAGGCTGGGGAAAATACGGCTCGGAAAAAGGTCTTAAAATCGGCGTGATTTATGTTGCCATGTCCTGGCTGACGATGATGCTCATCACCGGAATTTTGGGCGCCATGTTAACGCCAAGCAAATGGCTGTTGACCCAATCTTTTTGGGGCGGATTTTTTAATCCCAGCTATCTGCCACAGTTAGTGAGCCGCACTTTTCTGGCCGCGCTGCTTTCCATTGGTTTCGGATTGTTTATCATGCGCTTTTTCAAATCATATCGCGATTTATGGCCTGTCGTTTGGAAATGGTCGGGAAAAAGTCTATTGATCATTTCGCCGGCGTTTTTATTTGGCGTTTTCAGTTATTATAATGTTTTGCCTCAACAAATTGAAAACCTAATCGCCATAGCAATGATGACCATGAAATATGCCGCCTGGGTTCAATTTAGCAAAATTGCCTTTGTGGCAATCGTGATTTTGATGATGATTTTTGGTTTGATATTTTTTTTCAAAAAAACTGATTATGGATTCCTTTCTTTTGTGCCAATTTTTCTGCTAATTTTTGCTTTTGGGAATTATGAACGCGTGCGCGAATTTATCCGCAAACCATACACCATCCATCAATATTTATATTCCAATGGCATCCGCGAAGCTGAAGTCCCGTTTTTGAACAAAGCAGGTGTGAGTCAATTTGCCGGTTGGGCAGAACGCTCGGCAAAAGAGACCGATCCTATTTTAAAGACTGGGGAGAAACTATTCAAATTAGAGTGCTCAATCTGTCATACCTTTTCCGGAATAAATGGCATCACCAAAAAGATAAATATTCTCAAAGACAAAGATATCATTGAAAATTTTCTCAAAACCTACAAGCGCTCTCATCCGTTTATGCCGCCCTTTGTCGGTACAGATGAAGAAAGAGTTGCCCTGGCGGCTTATTTAAATAAAATAGTCAATAAAGTCACTATTCCAGATACGATAAAGGCGGAGGGAGATAATTAACATGGATATGCTACCAATTTCAATTCCTCTTGATTTGCCAGCGCCATTATGGTTTCTGAAATTTGCTTTAATTGCTTTTTTCTTGATCCATATTTTACTGATCAATTTTATGATCGGCGGTACTTTTTGGACGGTATTTTTCCGGATGTTGGGAAAAGAAGACCCGTTCTGGAGCCGAGTAGCTAAAGAAATGGGAAATACCGTCACGGTGAACAAAAGTCTGGCTGTAGTCATTGGTGTTGCGCCACTGCTGGCAATTAGCCTGGTTTATACCAATTTTTTCTATTCAGCAAACAATATCACCTCCACACTGTGGCTGTGGTTAATCTGGCTGGTGACATTGGCGTTTGTCTCGCTGTACCTTTATAAGTACACCTGGGAATCAGAAAAATACAGCGCGAAATTCAAATATTTTTGGGGCATTCTGGCTTTTTCCATTTTTATGTTTGTGCCACTTATTTTTCTTTCCAACATTAACTTGATGCTGTATCCAGATCAATGGAAAAATATTTACAATTTCTGGCAGGCGCTGTGGGTGCCCAATGTTATCCCTCGCTATCTTCATTTTATCAACGCCAGTTTTGCCCTGACCGGCTTTTTTGCCTTTGCCTATTTTCATTATAAAGGGAAGAGGCATCCCGATCACGCTGCTTACTACACCAGAGCCAAAAGATTGGGGATGAAATGGGCACTGTTCGCTTCCTTATTACAGTTGATTTTTGGCGTGCTAAATTACGGGACTTTGCCTCAGGTTGCTGATTCAAAGCTGGTTATGATTTTAATTATGGTTGCGGTTGTTTTTGCTGGTGGTGTGGTGTACCTATTAGCATTAAATCTTTACACACAGAAAAAAACGCCACCAATTTTGACTTTAGCGTTGATCCTTGTTGTCGTAATTTTGATGGCAACGATGCGGCATGTTGTCAGAGAAAACGCACTACGCGAGCCTAAAAAAATGATGGCTAACAAAACAGTATTGTATCGAACAAAACTGGCTGCCTTCATGAACACCTATTCTCCAACCGGCGAAATTCAGGTAACTGGAGAAATGATTTTTCAGGAAGTTTGCACTGCTTGCCATGCGCTGGATAAAAAAGTTGTCGGTCCGCCAATGTTATATGCCATTGATAAATATAAAAACAGCCGGGATGAAATGATTAACTTTGTGAACAAGCCACGAAAAATTAATCCGGACTATCCCGCCATGCCTAAACCTCCCATCTCGGAAAAGGAGGTCGATTTGGTTGTTGATTATTTGCTCAAGTTGGAGGTAATAAAAAATGAATAAAAAGCTACCACTTATTTTTGCTCTGATAGCTGCCATTTGGGTGTGTTTGGTCATCGCTTTGGTTTATGGATCACATTTGATCATCCACCGCTTTGGGCCTTTGCCTCAGCAACCGATTGAGTTTTCCCATACCACACACGTAAACAGTTTAAATCTCGAGTGTTTGTATTGCCACCAATATGCTGAAAAAGCTATTCACGCTACTTTGCCGAGCGCCGAACTATGTTATGACTGCCACAAAGACGCAAACATCGATAAGCCGGAAGTGAAAAAAATGGTGGCGATGATTGAAAAACAGGGTGAGATAAAATGGCGGCGCGTTTATCAAGTGAAGGATCATGTTTACTTTTCCCACCGCGTTCATACGATGCTTGCTAAATTAGCCTGTCAGGAATGTCATGGTTCAGTAGAAAATATGACCGTAGCGATTCGGTCTGCTGGCGGCTCCTCTGACCGCGGTTTTTTGGAAATGGGTTGGTGTGTGACCTGCCACAAAAGAAAAGGTGCCCCGCGGGAATGTTCGACGTGTCATAAATAATAGCATATTTCAATAGGCATAATTGATGTCGAAGACACCAATATTCAGAGAAAAGAAATAAAATGAAAATTAATAAGAGGTACAAATGCTCTTCAAGCGACGACAATTTATAAAATCATTCGGACTGGGAACGCTGAGCCTGTCCACGATTCCTGAGGTGACCAATGGACCCATTGCCAAATTATTTCCTCTGCTTGTTCCTGCTGAAGAAATTATTCCCGGCATGCCTTACTGGTATGCGTCAACTTGCCGGGAATGTCCTGTGGGCTGTGGCGTTATGCTGAAAGTACGAGAGGGGAATGTCATTAAGGTCGAGGGTAATCCCAATCATCCTATCAGCAAAGGTGGGCTGTGTCCGCGCGGGCAAGCGGCGCTTCAGGAGCTGTACAATTTTGATCGAATCAAAAAACCGCTTATGTCTCAGCAGCAAGGTCCGCAAAAAGAGCTTGAATGGACGGATGCTATCACTCAAATAAAAGAAAAGATGAGCAGCGGCAGAAGTGTTTTGTTAGCTGGCAAGCTCAGCGGAAGTCAGCGGGCGTTTGTCGATTTATGGCTACGGTCGATCAGCAATGCCAGTTTAGTGGAGTATGAGCCTTTTATTCGATTGTCGTATGTCAAAGCCAATCAGATCCTGTTCAATAAAAATGTGCCCACAAAATATTTTTTGGATAGAGCAGATTATGTACTGTCATTTGGCGCTGATTTTATGGAAACCTGGCAATCGCCGGTTGGTTTGGCCGGTGATTTTGCCAAAGCCCGAAAATTTGAAAACGGTAGATCAGCAAAATTTGCCTATGTAGGGATCGCCGATAGTTTGACAGCAGCGAACGCAGATGAACAATATCAAATCAATCCAACCTCGGAGGCAATTGTTTTCTTGGCATTGGCGAAACGAGTGCTGGAAGGCCAGGCGCATTCCCCAATCAGCTCAACGGAAAAAAATCAGTGGCTAAATAGTTTGAATCGTTTTTCTCTAGAAACGGCCGCGGCAATTTCTGGTCTGACGATTGATACGTTAGCCCATTTGTCAGATGAGCTATTAACGCATGACCATTCAATTGTTCTTTGCGGTGATGGTCTTGCCGCCCATGAAAGAGGTACTGATTCTCAAATTGCTGTTAATATTTTAAATTATGTCTGTGGCAACTATGGCAAGACAGTGACGCTGAGTGCTGAAAACAACGAGAAATACAATTGGTCAAGCCGGGATTTTGAGGCTTTCGTCGAATCACTGGAAGCAGGCCTCATCGACAATCTATTCATTTACCATACGAATCCAATATTTACCTATCCCGATAGTGAACGGCTACAATTTGCGCTGGCAAAAGTCGCTCTCAAAGTAGCTCTGGCGACAACGCCCAATGAAACAAATGCCGACGCTGATTTTGTCCTGCCAGTGCATCACGCCATTGAAACCTGGGGTATTGAAGAGCCGGAAAAAGGCGTTTATTCTCTTGTGCAGCCGGCGATGAATCCGGTCTTTGATTCAAAATCAATGGAAGATATTTTAGCTGCCATTCACAACGTTTCTAACTATGGTAACAATCATGAACAATTCATAAGAAAACAGTGGGAGAAAATTTTCCAGCTCAATTTTCCCAACCAGTCATTTGAAGAAAAATGGCAGGAGCTGTTGCTCAAAGGTGGCGTCTGGCAGGATAAAAAAATTTCGGAGATGTCTACAACCGTTAACCCAGGCATTTTTAGTTATCTGCAGAAAATAAGGCTGCCACAAAAAAAGGAAGGCTTATCTTTATTGGTCAATTACAGCCATCGTTTTTTCGATGGCAGAAGCGCCAATAAATCCTGGCTGTGGGAATTGCCACACTCGGTTCATCATACGGTTTGGGACATGCCGCTGAGAATCCATCCACGACTGGCAAATAAGGAAGATTTAAAAGAAGGTGACATTGTCAAAATTTCTGTCAGTGAGCATTCCATGGAGGCTCCAATTTTAATAACTGATGAAATGCATCCATCGGTCATTGCCTTAGAAATAGGCGCTGGTCATGCCAATTTTGGTCGAATCGCAGTGAGTGAAACCGGCAATCCGCTTCGGCTTCTTTCGCGAAATACTGACGTGCTTTCCGGAGATGCGACGTTATTAGTGCCAAATATCAAGTTGAGCAAGACAACAAAATGGAGAAAACTGGTGCGGCTGCAGGGAAGTTATGATCAGGGAGATCGAAAAATTATCCAACAAGTGGAGCTGACTGAAGCGATTCGATTAGAGAAAAGTGACGCCAAACGGCCACGAGTACACCAGGCAGAAATTTATCCAGAACATAAACATAAACTGTACGATTGGACCATGGTGATTGATCTTTCTGCCTGCAATGGCTGCGGCGCTTGCGTGATGGCTTGTTATGCCGAAAATAATGTCCCAGTGGTGGGCAAACATCTGTGTAGCCAGGGCCGAGAAATGGCTTGGATCAGAATCGAACGCTTTGAGGTCGATGGCAGAAAACGTTTTCTGCCCATGATGTGCCAGCAATGCGAACAGGCTCCCTGCGAAACGGTTTGTCCGGTTTATGCTACTGTCCATAATGATGAAGGTCTGAATGTACAGGTTTACAACCGCTGCGTGGGCACGCGCTACTGCTCTAATAATTGTCCCTATAAGGTGCGGCGCTTTAACTATTTTCCTGCATTATGGCCTGAACCGACAAATCGATTGCTCAATCCAGATATTTATCATCGTCCTAAAGGCGTAATGGAGAAATGTACGTTTTGTATTCACCGCCTCCGCCAAGCGAAAGAAGAGGCCAAGATCGAAGGTCGGCTGGCACAGGATGGTGAAGTGACAACTGCTTGCGCGCAATCATGCCCAACTAGCGCTATTACGTTTGGCAATCTGAATGATTCCAACAGCAAAGTTGCTAAATTGGTCCAGGATTTTCGCGCCTACGCTGTTTTTGAAAATTTGAATACCAAACCCTCTGTTATCTATTTAAAGGGAATCCGACATGGCTAAAGAGAATTATTTCCATTTATCACTTTCAGTCGATCAAATAAATGATCAGGTAGCTTCTGCCTTGCGTCCGCCAGGTCGATCATTTTATTTTGCGATCATCGTATTTTTAGGCATGATTGTGTTTGGTGCATTTTGCCTGTTTACTCAAATTTTTAAGGGCTTGGGAGTTGCCGGCATGAACAATCCAGTTGGTTGGGGAATTTACCTGGTCAATTTTGTGTTTTGGGTGGGAATCGCCCATTCCGGCACGCTCATATCAGCGATTCTGTTTCTATTCCGGTCACGCTGGCGTACCAGCATCAATCGCATTGCCGAAGCCATGACTGTGTTCGCCGTCATGATGGCGGGACTTTTCCCGCTCATTCACGTGGGCAGAATCTGGTTTGCGTATTGGCTGTTTCCCTATCCTAATACGCGCACGCTGTGGGTGAATTTCAGATCGCCGCTAAATTGGGATGTGTTTGCTGTTTCCACTTACATGACTGTCAGTATGCTGTTTTTTATTGTGGGCATGATTCCTGATATGGCCGTACTGCGCGATAGATTCAAGGGTATGCGCGGCAACATTTACGGCGTCTTTGCTTTGGGCTGGCGCGGTACTCATAAGCAGTGGCATCATTACGAAACTGCTTATCTCTTGTTTGCTGCCTTAGCGACACCCCTAGTCATTTCAGTCCACAGTATTGTTTCCTGGGATTTTGCCATGTCCATTCTTCCTGGCTGGCACAGCACCATTTTTGCGCCCTATTTTGTCGCCGGTGCCATTTTTTCCGGCTGCGCCATGGTGATCACCATTTTGTTTCCGCTGCGGAAAATTTTTAAACTTGAACATATCATTACGAACAAGCATTTCACTCGTCTGGCGCAGATGATGCTGTTGACCTCGCTGATCGTTTCCTATTCCTATCTCACAGAATTTTTTATCGCCTGGTATGGCAATAATATTTTCGAACAGGAGTCATTTTATAATCGAGCTTTTGGACTTTACGGACCGTTTTTCTTCATCATGATTTTTTGTAACGCTATTTTGCCATTGAGCATTTTTTTTAAAAAGATAAATACTAATCCCAAACTATTATTCTTTATTTCCATATTGGTCAATGTTGGCATGTGGATGGAGCGTTTTGTCATTATCATTTCATCGCTGGCACGAGATTATGATCCTTATTCCTGGGGATCCTATTCACCGACCTACATCGAATGGGGAGTTTTCATCGGCAGCATTGGTGGCTTTTTACTGCTCTTTTTTTCGTTTGTGAAATTTGCGCCAGTAGCAGCGATTAGTGAGATAAAAGGACAAATTCATCATGAGGTTGCAGGAGGTCAACATGATTAAATTAAAAAACAGAATCAAAGCAGTGTTCAATGATTATAAAAAATTTATCAACGCCCTCCAACTGCTGGCAAAGAAAAAAAAACTTGACCTCGAAATCTTTTCGCCAATGCCATTATCCGAGGTGGAAAAATTATTTCCGCAAAAGCCCAGCGGTGTGAGATGGTTTGCTTTTTTGGGCGGAATAGTAGGTTTGGCAGTTGGTTTTGGTTTTCCAATTTACACGGTTTTGCATTGGCCGCTCATCACCGGAGGAAAGCCGCTGGTTACCATTCAGGCATTTGTCATCATTGGCTTTGAATTGCTCATTTTGTTTGGCGCTATTTTTACGCTGTTAGGACTGCTATTCCATGCTAAATTGCCGAGACAAAATCTGTCCCATTATGATCCCCGCTTTTCTGAAAATTCGTTTGGTGTGATCATCAAGGCTGAAGATAGCGAAGTTGATGAATTAAAAAATATGCTGAAAAATGCGGCTGATCTAGTAGTGGATAAAATTGAGGTGGATGATTAATCAGTAGACGTTTTTTCAAATTATACTCGTTAATGTTTATAATGTAACATGGTTCAAAAATGTCATTGCGAGCGAAGCGAAGCAATCCCTTTAGCACCAAAAGATTGCTTCGTCACTTCGCTCCTCGCAATGACTAAGCAGTGTTACATTTCAATTCTTAATGAGTATACAATCGAACCAACGCAGTTTCCAGATTCGAAATTAAAGGTCACGGTAGGAGTGGAGGTAGATGATGGATCGAGATAAAAAATTATTAAAAGATATTCCCAAGTTAGCCATTTTTTTTGTTTTGGTTGGCATCATCGTGGCAGTGAATTCTGCAACTGGAAATAATCCAATCCGAATGTGGCAAATCTATCTGGTAAATTTTTTATTGTGGACGGGCATTGCCCAAGAAGGAGCAATTTTTTCAGCAACTCTGGAAATGACCAACGCCACCTGGGGCGATAAAATGCGCCAGGTGGCTGAATCGCTAATTTATTTTCTGCCGCTGTCATTGCTATTATTGTTGGTTATGCTGCTGGGAACAAATCATATTTTCCCCTGGGTATCGCAGGTGGAAATTTCAGAACCAAAGAAGATTTATCTCAATCTTCCTTTTCTTTTTGGCAGGTCGCTGGTGGGTTTGGGATTACTCACAGCGATGAGCTTGATCTTTGTCAAAAAGCGGCGGCTTGCCGATGAAGGAAAAATCGAGCGGCCAAGAAAATTGGCAGTCGGCTTGTTGATTGCTTATGCTTTCATTTACACTTTCGTTTCCTACGATTTTATCATGTCCCTATCCCCGCACTGGTATAGCACCATTATGGGCATGCACTTTTTCACCGCCTGTTTTTACACCGGACTGGCTGTCATTCTAATTTCTGCAGTATTTGGAAAGTGGCATTTATTTCCCATCGACTTTATGAAAGAAAAGGATTTTCATGATATCGGTAAACTGGTGTTTGGTTTCTCCATTTTTTGGATGTCTTTGCTCTGGTCACAATTTTTGGTCATCTGGTATGGCAATCTTCCCGAGGAAACTGAATTTTTACATTTACGATTAATGGAACAACCCTGGGAAACCATCACCTGGACAGTAATTATTTTGGGTTTTATCGTGCCGTTAATTATTCTCCTCAATAAAAGAGGCAAAACCAATCAATATGTTGCCGGAGTAGTTGGATTATTAATTTTGATCGGCTCCTATTTTCACATTTATATTTTGGTCGTGCCCTCCTTGACGCCGCACCATTTCTATTTTGGCTGGCCGGAAATTTTTATATCGCTGGGATTTTTGGGGCTATTTATTTTAGCGCAGCATTTTCGGTTGAAGAAAGAGCCAATCAAATAAAAAAAGCAAGCCTTGTCGAACTTGCTCTGCAAAAAATACCATTCTAAAATACTTGCAACAATTTCAGCGCCATAATAAAAATGGCTATTACTAAAATCAGGCGAATGACTTGTTCGCCTTTTTTTACAGCAATTTTGGCTGACCACCAGGCGCCAAGGGCATTGCCGGCGGCGAGAACCAAACCGTACAGCCAATTGATATTATTTGTGAAAGCGAAAATAATGATGGGCGGGATCATTGTGATGCCAATGATAAAAACTTTGTGCATGTTCACCTGCACCAAATTCAAACGCATCAAGTGATGCAACGTCGCCATGATGATGAAGCCCACGCCGGCTTGAATGAAGCCGCTGTAAAAGCCAATGCCCAGCAACGCTGGATAAACAAGCCAGGGATTAAAATGAGTCTGCTTATTGGCGAACTGTTTTTTTGCTTTCGGCAGAATCAAAGTGACAATGATACCGATCATGATAATAGCGAGGATTTTTTGGAAAAGCTCATTGCCTATACGCACGGCAACCAACGCGCCGATAGCCGCACCAGGCAAGGTAAATAATGACAACTTTAAGCTTAATTTGAATCGTGCGAATTTTTCCTGCTGAAAGGCAATCACTGCAGAAATATTTTGAAGAAGCACCGCGATGCGGTTGGTACCATTTGCCAGTGCGCTATCCAGTCCCAAAAAAATAAGCGCCGGCAAAGTTAATGTTGAGCCACCACCTGCCATTACGTTGATGAAGCCGGAAAGTGCACCGACTGAAAAGAGCAATAATAATTTCAAAAGTCCATCCAGGCTTTTTTTTTATTTAATACTGTTAATAGAGATTTTGGATTTTTGCATGGTCTTTATAAAGCGAACTCATAACTTTTGGTACAACGTTAAAATTGATTATTATTCTCATTCAGCGTTTCTGGCTGCGGCCTCTCGCTCAGGTGAATTTTTATAATCATTAGATTTTTGTTCAAATTAACAAAACCAAATTTATTTTGATAATCTTGGAAGATAAAATAATCGTCCCTGTGCTCAATTATGTGGATGTACGGATCGATATTAGCAACTAGTTTTTTAAAAGCATTTTCAGCATATTGGAGGTCGGGGTAAGGAATGAAAATTCGGGTGAAGGCAGAATGATCGTCACTTTGATAATCTGCAACAATGGCAAAGACTTTCCCATTTAAACTCAAAATATCATCTGATCCAAAAGTATAAAGTGGTTCCAGTCCATATTTTCCGCGAATGATTTTTTCTGAACCAGGAACGAGATTTTTTGGGGGGAGGTATTCAAACAACAAAATTGGTTCTTCTTTCTCGACAATGGCCGAAGTCAGCAATTGAGCAAATTTCGCCATATCAGATAGATTATTATTGTTGCCGGAAAAATTGTTGATCTGGATAAAATACGATCCTTTAACCATGGTCAGTTGAAAGCGGTTACCAGAATTGCGAGCCGAGACGCCACAGATAGGTGTTTCACGCCCACACTTCAATAAATAAATCCCCAGAGCAGAGGTGGGACTATCCATTTTATAAAGTTCCAGGGAAATCAGCTCATTCACTTTTTTATAATCCTGGACAGTCAGCTCCTCAAAACCAAACTCAAGAAAAATTTCTGCGCCGCCATCGATGTGATTAAATAAAGCTGCCTTTGGAAATTTTTGTGCCTGTTTGCTTTTTTGCCAACCGGCATGGTCATTATTTTCAGGCAACCTAATTTGACCAAAGAGTTGCTGTCCGAAAAATAGCACCAATACAGGAAAATAAAATCGTTTCATAGCCAGCCCACTTTTTTCGTAATCTGAATCTCAACTTAATCTTAAGCAATATCTTTATGTGTGCCTTTGCCTATTTGTCAACCGACTTTCAAATGCTCGATCTTTTCCGGATCGGCAATGCCCAAACCAAGCTGTTCAGCATAATGCAAATAGTCAGTAAACATTGGATGTTCGTTGACGTTCACCTTCATTGCTTTTCGTTTAGCAACCATCAATCGATGGCACACCATGTCCAGAGCAAACGGATCAGTAGCGAAAAAAAGCGTCTTATAATTATAGGTGAATTTAGCATTACCCATGGGACCACCATCATATTGACCGATCAATCCGTCGGTAATGTTCAAAACCAGCTTGTCTCGGATGGGAGGGAAGGCAAACACCTCGGTGCACACATCAAAAAACAGCGGACGATGCAAACGGTTGGTATTACAAATCGCGCCGTAACCGATATTTTTGGTGGCCATGGAAATGCCGTTACCAGTATTTTTAAAAACTGGTACATTGATAATTTTGGTCAACTTTTTGGTGAGCAGCTTGCCAAAGTATGAATATTTGTTATTGACAACATGCTGATTCAAATAGGCTAAATCCTGAGGAGCTTCCACATCAGCCCAATAATAGACATCTTGATCAAAATTTTTGAGGCTGACATGATTGCCATCCTTTTCCAGCCATTTGCTGTTATCATCGGTTTTTCCTTCAGCCGCGGCTTCGTCCATGGTCTGCAAGCCTTCGATGCCGATTCCCGGAAAACGCAACGACGTAAATCCGGCGTCAGTCAGCATGTAATCAAACCGATCCCAGATGATGATGTTTTCTCTTTTCAAGCCATTTTGTTGCAGCCAATTGATAATGGCGTCGACCACCTCGTGTTTGGTATTGATAAGTCCGGGGCCAACTGGATTAACTTTGATGCCTACAATGTCCTTTTTATCAAAGAACGATTTGAAGCTACTGCTTAAATTCTTGCCTGTCAATTTTTCCATGCCTTGTTCAAACATTTTGTTTACCGTCTTGGCATCGGGTTTGTCATCAACTATCGCTTGAGGATGAAACACTTCGACAACTTTGCCGGGAAATTTCCCTGGCACTGAGTTTTGCGCTCGGGGAATTTGGAGCGCCTCCTTGATATTTGTCTTTGGCTTTGGCGGAGGCGTCTTTTTTTGATTATCTTGCGCCCATAAATCCGGCCTGCCTAACAGTAAACCGGCTCCCATAATCGAACCGGTTTTTAGAAATGTCCGTCTGGATGAATTAAGTTTTAAATCCAGGGACGAATAAATATTTTTGTTCATCTATTGACTCCTGAAATTGTTTTTTTCATGAAATTAAAAATTAACTTTGAGCAAGAAAAATTTCTGCCTGGCGTTATAATAGAACAAATAAAAATCGAGTGTTCCAATTATACCCCCCAAAAAAAATGTGCGACGCATTGCTGCAATACGTCGCACTTTTTTTATAAACAGCCTGTTAAGACAGAGAGACCACGTCTTGCGCTTGAGGGCCTTTTTCACTTTCAGCGACAGTAAATTCCACTTTCTCCTTTGGTTGAAGGCTTCGAAATCCATCACCTCGAATAGCTGTATAATGGACAAAAATATCTTCTCCGGCTTCACGTTCGATGAAACCAAAGCCTTTTGTTTTATTGAACCATTTGACCGTCCCGATTTCCCGCTCTGCCACGATTATTTCACCTCCTTCAGGAAATTTAATAGACAAACAAACCAACTAAGCGTATCATCTCATAAATTCTTGTAGGATTCATTTGTCAACTGGAGAGAATTTAAGCATTATTAAAACTGCTGAAGCAGTTATTAATCCGCTTTGTTTCAAGCGCAGATTAATAATTGTAAAAGCACACCGCTTCAGCGGTGTGACAGCAATTACAGCAGGCAAAAGTAACCGCTTCAGCGGTTTCCAAGCTTAGTCATGTTTCAAACAATCCCTACATCAAATTATGAAATGGTGTACCAGCCAAGAAGAATTATTAGCTATCCTCGAATTGCTTATTCACCAAATGTATTAATATGAATGACCAGTCAAAAAGCTGATTGGGCGAAAGCCCACGTGATTTC
>CAZNDR010000067.1:0-12911 GCA_964571835.1 uncultured Cytophagia bacterium
AAAAAAAGACTTGACATTTTGATTTTTTATTTATATAATTGTCTATACAATAAGACAATAAGATAAATAAAGCATGATAATTGATCGAAATAGTCCTGTACCTAACTATTTTCAACTTCAAACCTGGTTAATTGAGCAGATTGATCAGGGTGTATTCAAACCCAACGATAAAATACCTACCGAAGAAGAGCTTTCCAAAATAACTGGTTTGGCCCGCGCCACGATTCGCCAGGCGATCCAGAATCTTGTCAATCTGGGCTACCTCGACAGGAAGAGACGTTTGGGAACTTTTGTCATCCACCGAACGGCTCGATCAGAAAAGCGACCAGCCATTGGCATATTAGTCGCTGACATTCGCAGCGGCTACACGCCGGAGCTGGCACGAGGAGCAGAAGATGAAGCAGCGAAGAACAAACATAGCCTTATCCTCTGTAATACTGATGATCTTTATGTGAAAGCAGATTTTCATGCTGATCGCCTGCTCGAAAATTCTGTTAGCGGTGTCATTTTTATCCCTACAGCAGCGCCGGATAATCAAAATCGACAAATTGTGGAAAAATTCAGAAGAAAGAAAATACCAGTCGTATTAGCTGATCGCACCATACCGGACTTGGAAATAGATTACGTGACCACCAATAATTTCCAGGGCGCTTACGAAATTACCAATTATCTGATCAAAAAAGGGCATAAGAAAATAGCAATCGTTTTAAGCACGCTTTTTAGCACGGAACGATTGCGGCTTGAAGGCTATAAACAGGCGCTGCATGATAACTCCATTCCGATTGATGAAGCGATTATTAAAACCGATTTCGGTCCGTTTATTCAAAATCGCTATCTGCAATACGTGAGTAGTTTGCTAAAACGCAAGAGTAAATTTACCGCTATTTTTGCCGGGCATGACCGAATTGCGCTTTTGGTTTATTCTGCAGCGAAGAGTTTAGGCATCAAAATCCCTGACGATTTATCGGTAGTTGGTTATGATGATCTGCATTTCACAACTATTTCGCTGACAACGATGCACCAGCCAATTTATGAAATGGGGCAGGAAAGTATGAAAATGATCATGCGCCGTGTGCGCGGCGAGAACCACGATCCGGTTAAAATTGAATTAAAATCTTATCTTGTTCAAAGGTCTTCTGTTAAATCAATTTAACTAAATACACAGTTATCAAAATTAAATAATCTAACATTAGGAGTAACAATGAGAGCCGTGACGTTAAATGCAGATTGGGATCCCCGACCTGATTTTAAATTAGGCACTAAAGATGTTGATGGCAAACTAACGTATTTAGGCAGTAGAGTTTGGCGAAAGCCGCGAATTGAGATTGTAGAAAAAGATATTCCTAAACCTGGCGCGGAAGAAGTTTTGATTGAAGTTAAAGCCTGCGGAATTTGCGGCAGTGACGTTCACATGCTGCAATCAGATAAAGCAGGATACATTTTTTACCCCGGCTTGACTGCGTTTCCCTGCACCTTGGGTCATGAATTTTCGGGCATTGTTGTAGAAGCCGGTGCTAAAGCGATAAATAAAAGAACCGGCAAAAAATACCTGGCCGGTGAAGCGGTCTGTGCCGAAGAGATGATTTGGTGTGCTCAGTGCAAGCCGTGCTGCGATGGCTTCCCCAATCATTGTGAACAGTTACAGGAAATTGGCTTTTCCATTGATGGCGCGTATGCTCAATATATTAAAATGAATGCTCGCTACTTATGGAGCATCGAAGGTCTGCGGGAAAAATATGGCGAAGAAAAAATGTTTCAGCTCGGCAGTTTGGTAGAACCCAATTCTGTAGCTTATAATGCTGTTATTGTTCGGGGTGGTGGCATTCGTGCTGGCGAAAATGTAGTCATTCTTGGTGGCGGGCCAATCGGAATTGCTGCCTGCGCTATTCTGCGGCAATCTGGTGCGACCAGCGTCATTATTTCGGAGCCATCAGAGTCGCGACGAAAAATGGCACTTTCCATGGGCGCAACTCACGCCATAAATCCAAAAAAAGATAATGTAGCGGAAGCCGTTCTGGAAATTACCAAGGGAGTTGGCGCAAAAATCATTCTCGAAGCCACTGGCTTGCCCAGCATCGTTTGGAAAGATGTAGAACGAATCATTTGGGAAGGAAGAGCTGTCAATACTACCGTAGTAGTTGTTGCTCGAGCTGACGATAAAATTCCTTTGACCGGCGAAGTATTGCAAGTCAGGCGAGCCAATGTGGTTGGTTCGCAGGGCCATTCCGGCGATGGCACCTTTGCTAATGTCATTAGCTGCATGTCAGCCGGCATGGATGTGTCTAAAATGATAACCAAAAAAATTAGCCTGGACCAGGTAAAGGAAAATCTGGTCATGTTACAAAAAGATCGTGATGAAGTGAAGATTACTTTGACCAGATTCAAATGAAAGTAAGCTTGTGTATGGTGAAGGTAGTGAAGAAAATAGTCATGAAAGGAAATACATTATGGCACAATGGTTAAAAACAAATAGAGATGATCTTTTTTTTGAGGACACTTCGGTAGGACGTTTGAAAAAGAAGATCTGGGAAGCATCAGAAAATGAAATTGATAAAATTCTCATGGATTATGATATTCCCTCAGCTCCAGAATTGGGCAAAGTTGGTTGTTACATTCAAAACACTATCCGCCAACAAGTAGTGGAAAATCGAAAGAAGAATGATATTCTGTTCATTCCTATTGGCTCGACAGAATTGCACGGCCGACACACGGTAACCGGCTTGGATACTTTTATGGTGACGCAAATCCTGGAGGGCGTGCGCCGATTTACAGCAAAACGAGGTGCGCCAGTCAATTTGACCTGGAGTCCGCTGATTTTTGGCGGCCATCCGCATCATCACATTGGCATGCCAGGCACGATTCATTTAGAAGATGAGGTACTCAAACGCGTGCTCATTGATGTTATGGTAGGCTTTTGGAACGATGGTTTTCGCAAAATGATTTTGATCAATAATCACGGTCATCAGTGGCTGTTGGAAGCTGCCATACAAGAATTACAAAAGACTTGGAATTTGCCGGGCATTTTTCGAGTAATTGATTGGCATCGGGCGGTACGCGAATTCTTCCGTACAAAAGAACGGGGAGGCGATTGGGATACCAATTTTGTACACGCCGATGAAGCTGAGACCTCAGTTATGCTGCTGTTGGCACCAGAATTTGTGAACATGAAACTGGCACAGGAAACGGAAGTTATTGGCTATCTGCCAGATGGGCACTTCGATAAGGCAGTCGATCCTTTTGGCCGACCTAGCCGCTGGTCCGAAGGTCAAGGTCATTCACCGATTGAGTTAGGCGCCATTCCAGAAGGTGTGGTCGGCAAGCCGACGTTGGGCAAAGCGGAAAAAGCACGTCGCACGATCGCTGCCATTCTGAAATATTTGACATTGGTTCACGATGAAATTTTGGAAGCTTTCCCGGCTGGCAAAGTTCCGCCAATTGAAAAAACAACCATGCGCACGGAAAAAGAGATGGAACCTTTCCTGAAAGAGCCGTTCAGCAAAGGCTGGCGACCAATTTATGCCATTCACAAAATGGGATTATAACGCATGAAATTGAGCATAGTGGTTTCCACCCAACCAGCGTCTTTTTCTGCTTTAGCTTACAAAGGAAAAATTACTGAAAATATCATTAAAATCAAAAATTATGGTTTTGATGGTGTGGAATTAGCGGTGAGAGATCCCAAACTGCTCGATATTTTTGGGTTACAAACAGTTCTTGCAAAAGCGAACCTGCCCGTCTCCGCCATTGGCACGGGCCAGGCTTATGGCGAGGAAAAATTATCTTTCACCAATCCGGATGAGGCCATGCGCCGACAAGCCATCGAGCGGATACAATCTCAGGTACAACTTGCTGAGCAGTTCCAGACAATAGTGATTTTAGGTTTAATCCGTGGAAAAGTTGAAGTTGGAATTAATAAAAATCGAGCCCTTGAGTTACTCATCTCGGCCATCCGCGACTGTGCGACCGTTAATAAAAATATAAAATTAGTCATTGAACCTATCAACCGATATGAAACCGATTTAGTGAATACAGTCATCGAAGGAATGGATTTGCTTGACAAAGTTAAATTGGAAAATGTCGGACTGCTGTTAGATACTTTTCACATGAACATCGAGGAAGCGGACATGTGTGAAAGCATCTATGTTGCTAAAGATCGGCTGTTTCATTTTCATGTCGCTGATTCTAACCGCAGGTATCCGGGCGCGGGACATATTAATTTTATGCAAATTCTGGAAACTCTGGAAAAAATAACATTTCGTGGTTTTATTTCAGCTGAGATCTTGCCGTTGCCAGATTCTGATACAGCAGCGCAGAAGACAAAGGAAAATATGAGCAGATTGATCGGAAAAAATAGTTAAAAAATATTTTAATAATTGCTAGCTTAAAAATATAAAATAGCCTATTTAATGCGGAAACAAAACGAAAAAACGTTTAGCTACAATCTGCTTCTTATATACAACTAACATCCCCCTTTGCCTCCTTGATGGTTAATAAGGGGGATGTTCAATTGGCTCAAATTTTATTTCTGTTACTGGATTGTAACATGAAAGTCATTTTAGTCTTTGTTAACTCAGCTTTAGCTTATTTTTTCAAAAATAAATAGAGGTTGAATTCCAGAATTATTTTTTGATGAATAGCTGAGAAATTTCCAAGACAAGCCATTATGAACATATCATTTATCATGAACAATGATATTGTCCTGCAAATGCAACATATCTCAAAGACTTTTCCCGGCGTTGTTGCCCTTGAAGATGTGTGCCTTGAACTCAGAAGGGGTGAAGTGCATGTGCTTTTAGGTGAAAACGGGGCCGGCAAATCGACGCTGGTAAAAATTTTAAGCGGTGCTTATCAAAAAAGCAGTGGTGAGATCTTCATTGAAGGCGAAAAAACCGAAATAAAAAATCCCAAGCAAGCCCAGGAACTTGGCATTAGCATTATTTATCAAGAACTGAATTTGGTTTCCCAGCTCTCGGCTGCTGAAAATATTTTTTTAGGCAAAGAACCTGTCAAAACTTTTGGCGTGATTGATTTTAAAAAGTTATTTGCTCAATCGCAACAGCTTCTCGATGAACTTGGCGTCCGTATTAATTCGAAAAGTCTGATTAAAAACTTGGGTATTGCTGAACAACAAATGGTGGAAGTAGCCAAGGCTCTTTCATTTCGTTCAAAGATACTCATCATGGATGAGCCAACTTCTGCTTTGACTGAGGAAGAAATTAAAGAGTTATTTCAAACCATAAAGCGGTTGAAAAAAAAAGGCGTTGCCATCATTTATATCTCCCATCGCATTGAAGAATTGTTCGAAATTGGCGATAAAGTGACCGTCTTGCGCGACGGAAAATACATCGACACCAAAAATATAGCTGAAACGAACAGCGCTGAGCTCATTCGTCTGATGGTGAATCGAGAATTGAATGAGCAGTTTCCCAAACAGGTCGCCAAAAAAGGTGATGAAATTTTGCGTGTCGAATCATTGGCTAAAAAAAATAAATTATACGATATCAATTTTTGTCTTTACCAAGGCGAAGTGTTGGGGATTGCGGGTTTATTGGGTTCAGGCAGGACCGAATTAGCTAGAGCTATTTTTGGCATTGATAAGATCGATGCCGGGAAAATAATCATTAAAGGACAAAGGAAAAATTTAACATCGCCGCGTGATTCGATTAATCTGGGAATCGGACTGCTTACTGAAGATAGAAAATCTCAGGGATTAGTTTTGAATCTTTCTTTACGGGATAATATTTGCCTGCCTAATTTAGACATGTTTTCCAATTACGGTGTGGTGAATTCCCAACAAGAAAATTTAACAGCGAAAAAATACATTCGAGAACTGCGCATTAAAACACCGAGCTTCAAACAAAAAGTGATAAATTTGAGTGGAGGCAACCAGCAGAAAGTCGTAGTGAGTAAATGGCTTTGTTCCCAGGCCGATATTTTGATTTTTGATGAACCAACTCGCGGCATTGATGTCGGTTCCAAAGTGGAGATCTATCAGCTCATGAATCAACTGACTGCTGCGGGAGTGGGCATTATTATGATATCATCTGAGCTGCCGGAAATATTGGGAATGAGCGACCGCATTTTAGTCATGTGCCAAGGAAGGATTAATGGAGAATTTACCAGGCAGGAGGCGACGCCAGAGAAAATTCTGCAACGTGCTTTAGGAGTTGTCGATGACCAGTAGAGATTTTATTCTCCATCACGGCCGACAATTGGGGACGTTATTTGGCTTATTTGTGCTGGGCATCGTTTTATGGATACTGTCACCATTTTTTTTGACGGTTTCCAACTTATTGAATATTGCTCAGCAGACAGCGATTAATGCTATTATTGCAGTGGGAATGACGTTTGTCATCATCACTGCTGGAATTGATCTGTCAGTTGGTTCGATTTTGGCTTTTTCTGGCGTTGTTTTGGCCAGTGTTTTAAAAGCAGATTTGCCTGTCCCACTTGCCATTATTGTTGGTTTGATGGTGGGATTCGCTTGCGGTTTGCTAAACGGAATACTCATTACTATTGGGAGATTGCCGCCATTTATATCAACTCTGGGCATGATGAGTGTGGCAAGAGGGGCAGCTTTGCTTTATACTCAGGGTAGGCCTATTTCTGGCTTTTCTGATTCGTTCCGATTTTTAGCCTCAGGCGAAATTGGGCCTATTCCTGCGCCAGTTTTGATCATGATAGTTGTTTATATAATCGCTTTTTTTATTCTTAACAAGACAAAATTGGGACGTTATGCTTATGCTATCGGCGGCAATGAGGAAGCCGCCCTGCTGTCTGGCGTGAATGTCAGATTTTTCAAAGCGGCAGTCTATGGGCTCTGCGGCATGTTAAGCGGACTGGCAGCAGTCATTTTGACAGCGCGGTTAAACTCAGCTCAGCCCATCGCCGGCATGATGTACGAACTGGATGCCATTGCTGCCACGGTTATCGGTGGCACCAGCCTGATGGGCGGCGAAGGAACAATTTTAGGCACTTTGATTGGTGCGCTCATCATGGGCGTATTACGCAATGGCCTGAACCTGTTGGGCGTCTCCTCTTTTGTCCAGCAGATTGTTATTGGCTCAGTGATCATCATCGCTGTTCTGGCCGATATGGCACTCAAAAAACAAAAAAAATAAATAAGCTAAACATGGTGCGAACCCGCTGGCGAAGCTAATATCGCGAGAAAAATAAACATTAAAAGAAATTCAAGCTTTCTAAATACAGTGACCGGTTGCCATTGTTTTATGATTGGAATCGAGAATTAAGTTATCATAAAATGGACAGGAGAATGCTAACGATGAGACAAATTCAGACCATGGGATTAATTTTATTATTCATCTGTTTGATCTGGGGAAACTGTCAGCGATCTAAAAAATCAACCGTAGCAGGTCCGACAATTGGAGTAGTGCTTAAAACGTTAAATCATCCTTTTTTTATCGACATGCAAAAAGGGGCACAGGATGCAGCGGATCGCCTGAAAGTAACACTGATTGTTCAAGCTGCCGAGCGCGAGCTTGATGTGGAGAAACAAATGCAGATCATTGAAAATTTGATCCAGCGAAAAGTCGATGCTATTTGTGTTACGCCAAGCGGTTCGAGGGAATTGGTGCCAGTTATTTTGAAAGCCAATCAAGCTGGAATTCCTATTTTGACCATGGATACGCGAGTGGATTCGGCAACATTAGTGAATGCCGGCGGCACGGTCCTTTGTTACATCGGCTCCGACAATTTTGAGGGAGGGCGCATCGCCGGACAGTACATTGCTGAAAAACTGCAGGGCAAATGCAATGTCGCTATCTTAGAGGGCATTCCGGGGCATGAAACTGGCGATGCCCGACTCAGAGGCTTTCACAAGGCAATTGCTGATTACCCAGAAATTAAAGTGGTCGCCTCTCAAACCGCCAATTGGGAGCGAGACCAGGGATTTAATGTCTTTCAGAATATTTTACAATCCCATCCTGAAGTTGAGGCGCTGTTTGCGTGCAGTGACCTGATGGCGCTGGGAGCTATTGAAGCCATTGGTGCAGCTGACAAAAGCGGGGAAATTTTTGTCGTTGGCTTTGATGCTATCAAAGACGGCCGCGATGCTATCAAGGAGGGCAAGATGGTGGCTTCGGTGGCTCAGCATCCCTATGACATGGGTCGGCTGGCAGTGGAAAGTGCCGTCAGAGTATTAAATGGTGAAAAAATATCCGACTATTTGCCGGTGCCAATTGGCTTGATTATAAAAGAAAATGTGGACGATAAATAACCTGCCGTTTGTTGAATATCATCTAAGGAGAAAAAGGCAAACATGAAAAAAGACAAAATTAAGTTTGGCGTTATTGGAGTAGGTCGTATTGGCAAAGTGCATGTGGAAAATTTGGTCAACCAAATCCCGGAAACCGAGGTTGTGGCGGTGAGCGATGTCTTTCCCTCGGAGTTGGAAAAGATCAAGCAAAAATATAATATCGCTGCGTCATTCTCCGATTATAAGGCATTATTGAACAATCCAGAAATTGACGCCATTGCTGTTTGTACGCCGACTGATACCCATTATCAGATTATTCTTGACGCCGCGAAAGCGGGTAAACATATTTTTTGTGAGAAACCGATTGACCTGGCAATTGAGAAAATAAACACCATTAATGCGGCCGTCAAAAAAAGTGGCGTGAAATTGATGGTTGCTTTTAACCGGCGCTTCGATCCCAATTTTGCTAAAGTTCATGAAATTGTCAAAGCGGGAAAAATAGGTGAGCCACATGTATTAAAGATTACCAGTCGCGATCCGGCGCCGCCTCCAGAACAATATGTACGTTCCTCCGGCGGCATTTTTCTGGATATGACCATTCATGATTTCGATATGGCTCGCTTTTTAGTGGGCAGCGAGGTTACAGAAGTTTATGCCAAGGGAAATGTGTTGGTCGATAAAATGTTCAAAAAAGTTGGCGATTTGGATACGGCTATTACTGTATTGACCTTTAAAAATGGCGCCATTGGCACGATCGATAACAGTCGGCAAGCAATTTATGGTTATGATCAGCGCGTCGAAGTTTTTGGCTCAGAAGGCATGGTAACTGTGGCCAATAATCGGCCCGATAACCATATCTATTTTAATCGCGAAGGTACGCACACGGCACTGCCGCTTTATTTTTTTATGGAGAGATATATGGATTCCTACCTAAACGAAATGAAAGCGTTTGTTCATTCACTGCAAAACGAGAAGCCATTGCCAGTCGATGGGAAGGATGGTTTGCAGGCGGTAGTCATTGGTTTGGCTGCGATGAAATCTGTTAAGGAAAATCGTCCTGTCCAGTTGAACGAAATTTTATCAAATTAATTTTTAAGTAAAAGCAAAATCAGGTTAAGATGACATCAAATAGGCGAGCCTTTGTTTTTTTTAACCTGATTCTCATTTCATCCAATTGATAGTTAAGAGGCAAAAATTATGATAAATAAATTGAATGTCGGTGTAATTGGTCTGGGACGGTTAGGAAATGTTTATGCAGCAGATTTGGCTCACCGCGTTCCTCAAGCGAATTTAATAGCGGTGGCGGATTTGAATGCCGAGTTGGCGAAAAAGTTTGCTGCCGATTACAATATTCCTAAATGGTACGAATCACATGAAGAATTATTGGCGGATAAGCAAATCGATGCCGTTGCCGTCATCACCTCTACCAGCACGCACAAACAAGTCGTCATTGATGCTGCCAAAGCTGGTAAAGCTATTTTTTGTGAAAAGCCAATTTCACTTGCTTTAAATGACGCCATGGAAATGATGCAGGTTGTCGAACAAACTGGGGCATTTTTGCAAATGGGCTTTCAGCGGCGTTTTGATAAAGGTTATCGGGAAGCCAAGAAAAAAGTTGATGAGGGTGTAATTGGTACCCCGGTGCTGCTTATTTCCACCTCTCGAGACCCGTTCCGTCCACCATTAGAATTTTGTAATCCCAAAGTCAGTGGCGGCTTAATTGCGGATATGGGTGCACATGATTTTGATGTCTGCCGCATGTTCATGGGAGAGGTCAAAAGCGTGTACAGTGTGGCTGGTACTCTGGCTTACCCAGAAATGAAGGATGTCGGCGATATTGATAACGCAATCATTAACATGTATTTCGAAAAAGGCACTATTGGTACGGTCAATTTGAGTCGTAATGCCATTTTTGGATATGATATTCGAGCTGAAATCTGGGGAACAAGCGGCAGTCTGCAAGTCGGCTATTTCAGAGAAACGCCTCTTTTGGTCATGACCAAAAACAGCATCAGCCATGATGTGGTGCCCCATTTCATGCAACGATTTGAATTAGCTTATTTAGCTCAGATTAAGGATTTTGTCGATAATGTACTAAACGGCAAAGAGCCTTCTATCAAAGGCACGGATGCCATTGCTGCTTTAAAGGTAAGCTTAGCAGCAACAAAATCACACAAGGAAAACCGAATCGTTGAGGTCAAAGAGATAATATAAAAAAATGTTGCTGGTCTTCAAAAATGAGGATCGAAATGGTCAATCCCTTTCGCTTTTGGCAAACTGGAAAAGATAAAGAGCAAATCCTGGATCGGACAGAAATTGATCGCTGCTATCAAAAACTTCGCCTATCAGTCATGGTAGCCGTAACCATCGGCTATGGAATGGCTTATCCGTTGCGCTTGGCGTTGTCAGCAGTTAAAAAACCTTTGATAGACGGAAATATTTTTACGGCGAGCGAGTTAGGTTCGATTGGCTCAGCATTGCTTTATGTATACGCTTGTGGCAAGTTTTGCAACGGATTTCTGGCAGATCACGCCAATGTCAAGCGATTTTTTGCAACGGGAGTGCTTTTATCAGCGATGATGAATCTGCTCATTTATCAAAATACCATGCTCTGGTGGTGGATTATCCTCTGGGGATTGAACGGCTGGTTTCAAGGATTTGGGGCACCGACTGGCGCAGTGGTTTTAGCCAATTGGTTTAGCAATCGCGAGCGCGGCCGATTGTATGGCATCTGGAGCACAGCCCATGCTTTTGGCGAAGGGCTGACCTTTCTTGTTTCGGCAACGCTGGTTAATTATTTTGGGTGGAAAGCGGGTTTCTGGGCGCCCGGCATCTTCTGCATTTTTGTTGCGGCAGGAATTTATTTCACCTTGCAAGACCGTCCGCCGACGCTTGGGCTACCGCCAGTAGCTATTTGGAAGAAGGATTTTGCTTCTGAATCGCTTGCTCAAGAGACGTCGCCTTCGCAAACGCTTAAAGTCCAATTAAAAATATTTAAAATCCCGGCTATCTGGATTTTAGGCTTATCAAGCGCTTTAATGTATGTTACTCGCTATGCCATTAATAGCTGGGGCTTTCTTTATTTACAGGAGGCAAAAGGCTATTCGTTGGTCGAGGCGGGCGGCATTCTTGGTTTAAATACCATGGCTGGCATGGCGGGCTGCGTGGTGTATGGCTTTATCTCCGACAAAATTTTTCAAGCTAAACGTCCGCCGGTGAATCTCATTTTTGGAGTGGTGGAAGTGATGGCATTGTTGGTTATTTTTTTTATTCCGTCCGGACATCCGTATCTATTGACCGCAGCCTTTGTTGTTTATGGTTTTGCTTTGAGTGGCTTATTAGCGGCTTTGGGTGGCTTGTTTGCCATTGACATTGCCCCTAAAAAAGCGGCGGGTGCTGTCATGGGCTTTGTTGGCATTTTCAGTTATTTAGGAGCTGGCTTGCAAGATCAGATTAGCGGCATGTTAATCGAGAGAGGAACGACTATCGTTGATGGTGTTCGACATTACGATTTCAGCATCGCTATCATTTTCTGGATTGGTGGCTCCATCCTGTCTATGCTGTTAGCAGCTACGCTCTGGAGAAAAAAGGCAGAGGATTAATAGTAAATCCGAGAGCAAAATGGTTATATCGAAGACAACAAATATAATGGCTATTTTGTCAGATTTACTTATTTGAGCACGTAGGTGTGATTGCATCAACTTGTTCAGCCTCTTTCCTTTCTTCATAAAAAAAAATTAAATAAAGTTTTTTTGAGGTGGGATTAAGGAGGAGGTCATAATTTCTGACTCTCGCAAAATGAATCGGATAAAGAAAAGGAAAATAAATTAGGAGAAAGCATTTGAGACGTTATGATATTGTGATTATTGGAAATTATACTAAGGATACGATTGTATCGCCAACAGGAACGAGGATTGTCGATGGCGGCGGATTCAATTACGGCGCCCACGTGGCGGCTATGCTTGGCTTGAGAACAGCGGCTGTTACTCGCTTAGCCAAGGAAGATTCACATGTTATTAACTCACTCCTTCAAATTGGGGTTGATGTGTTTCCGACTTACACCAAATATTCGACCGAGATGAGGCTTTATTATCCTGATTCAAATCTGGATAAGCGAATTCTATCGGTAACGCACACAGCAGGATCATTCGTCCCTGCTCAGGTGCAGCCTTTGGAGGCAAAGGCATTTTTGATTAATGCTTCAGTACGAGGTGAAGTTGGTCTTGATGTTATCAAAGAAATCAAAAAAAAGCAATCAGTCCTGGCTGCCGACATGCAGGGCTTTATTCGAATCATATCCGCTGATGGCACTTTGGTCAATTCAGATTGGCAAAAGAAGAAGCAGGTGATTTCACAGCTTGATATTCTTAAAGCTGATGCGGTGGAAGCAGAAGCATTGACCGGCGAAAATAATCTGAAGACTGCTGCTAAATTGTTAGCCAGTTGGGGTGCAAGCGAGGTTGTTTTAACCCATAAGAATGGTTTATTAGTCTATGCTGACAACGATTATTATGAAGCAAAATTTTATCCTGAAGCATTAATCGGACGTAGCGGCAGAGGGGATACCTGTATTGCCAGCTATGTCGCCAAACGCTTAAATGGCACCGCCGAGAATGCCACCATCTGGGCAGCAGCGGTTACCAGTCTCAAGATGGAAGCCGAAGGACCGATAAAGAGAACTACCGCAGAGGTTGAA
>CAZNDR010000068.1:0-12867 GCA_964571835.1 uncultured Cytophagia bacterium
GCTGATGGGTATTGACATGACAAGTAAAACAAACAGCCGCTTCGTCCTGGTGAAAACTGGCATCCTCGCCGTAGCGATTGGAAAAGCCGGTTTCATGGGTTTTGGGATCGGTGTTTTTGATGCCATCAAAATCAGTGTGGCACATCAAACAGGTTGGATCTGCGCCCTGAACTTCATGACAGGCAGCGCAGCGTTCGATATCGCGGCGCGCTAATTCAGCATGCCTGCCACCGCCGCTGCCTACTGCCAAAGCGATAGCACCCCAATCGGCTCCGCCGTGCCAGGCTGGCCGGATTTGGACGTTTGATCCAGCAGATTGATGGCACTCCGCGCAATAAGACGACACGTCGTGACAAACACGACAGTCTTTTTCTTTGCCGGAAGCATCCAACTGGTGAATAAAACGATAATTCAATTGATGAACAGATTTTAACACCAATGTCTGCTCACCGGACATTTGTGGTGAAAACGGAGCATAAAAATCTGTGGGCAAAATTTTGGTAGTTTTCAAATCAGTCGCTTCATGGCACTGTTGACAATAATTGTTGGTGTGGCAGTGGCTGCAGTCCGAGCTGCCAGCTCTCACCTGGTTCATGTGCTCTCGCGACCAATTGTTGGCGTGATTCTGCGGACGAAAAGCGGTTTTGCTTGAATGACATAAAAAACATTCCATCGAAGCGGCGAGCCCATTATGACAGGTATTGCAATTATCGCGCGTCGGAATATTCTCGCCGTTGCCCATGCCGGTCTCAGCCATTTGAGGATGGCATTTCTCGCATCCGATTCTTTCATCGATTATATGTCGCTTATGATTGAAGGCAAAGGCTCTGATGGGATTAGCGAACGCAACTAAATTTTCCATATCGACATGGCACAAGCTACAATTATTTTCATCTTCGACATCATGACAACTGGAGCAGGTTTCATGGCCAGGCAAATTTTTATCGCTTGATTTTTCGCTCTTTTCAATTTCCGCATGACACGTGGCGCAGGCTATTTCATTGTCTTTCACGTGTAGTTGATGCGAAAATTTAAAAATTTTGCTGCGATCTTGATTCTGGTTAGCGGCAAAGCCGACAAATAATAGAACACTACAAATAATTATAATTAATTGATTCCTCATCATGTCATGTGCTCCTGAGCGTAATAAATTCAGTGTAAGATTTTATGATTAAAATCGATGAAAAAAGGCATAGTTACCTCTGAAGAATAGGCGTACATCTCGATCGAACATTTTATTGTTTAACCATTGGGCTTCCACTTGCAACGATAGCGTCTTTTTCGGCAAATAAATAATCCCCAATGAGCTGCCAAATAGGAAATCCTTGTCGGCAGTCGAATAAAGTCTGTAAGAAGCTAAATTTGAGCCAATGGACAGATTGAATTTGTCGTTCAAAATATGTCTGTAATTTGCCTGAAAACCGTCGTTTTCGCCGCCGTAGCCGGAGCGATGAAAGTAACTTAGATAAATTTCTTTCCAACTGCCTCCGAAACCCAGGCGCAGGCTGTTGTCACCTTCGAACAAAACTTGTGCTAAATTGATATTGAAGCGGCAATCTTTCCACTGATAATTAGCCTGTACAGCAACTTCCTGATTGGGATTAAAAGTGAAAACGGAAAAAATCGAATTCATATCAAAGTATGGCGTGCGATAGATGTAATCGAGGCCGATATTAAAATAGTTATTAATATCAATACGAAGCCCTCCCTGCCCGCGCTTGACTGTTTCATCGTCAAGATTGTAATCCAGTCTGGCATGGAATCGTAATTTATCTGTGAAATAGCCTTGAACATCAAAACCCAGTAGTTGATTTTGCATAACCGAAACCGGATTGTCGAGGCGAAAATTTCCCGTGTAGATGCCGGGAGTTTTATAGGGCAGTGGCGCTCTGCTGTGGAGCGCATAGCTGATGCCCAAGTTGATCCTTCTCAATTTTGATGAAGTCAGATGGAAACCCCAGGATAGATTGTCAGCATTGAGGTCATTCACCTGCAATGATTGGCTGATGCGTGCCAGTTTTCCGGCATAAATTTTTAATTTGAAAAAATCGCTGAAGCGATAATTTGCTTGCACGCCATCAATGGTACCATAGCCAACGCCAGCGTAAATCCGCTGTCTGCCCAGGCTCAGGTTGAGAGTCTTGCTCTGAGATTGGTAATCCAAATAACAATTATACAGCCAGACACGGGGATCGTCGACTGTTTGTTCAGCAAAATCGTGAGAGAGGTTGATGAAGGTATGAAAGGAAAGGCCTGGCAGACCAAAATTGCCAACTGAAAGCTGTGCTAATTGGTAACCGCGAACATGCTGCGCCGTCTCATTCTGAATATCGCGTTGCTGCCAACTATAAAAAGATGTCGATAGGCTTCCGCTGATAGTCTGCGCCCATATCAAACCAAAAAATTGCCAACTAAACAAAATGGACAAAATAAGAATCGAATTTATTCTTTTCATTCTCTTCCATCTCCGCTATTCGGAGATGAACTCCGTTTTCGAGGCGGAGTTCATCTTGATTGATCTTTAATTATAATCTGTCTGACCATTGATATGTTTATTTTTATCGATGATATGATTTGCTGCATCTACCACACTGCCATGACAAAGAGAACATTGAGTCAGGGCAGGGTGAGGAGTTGCTGGCGGCAACGCGTGACATGTTCCACAGGCGGACTGGGTTCCATCGACGATTAGCCAGGAGGGAGCATTGTTCTGGTTGCCGAAGGTAAATTGGCCGTGGCAATACACGTTTTGACAGGTCTGTACCCCATCCCATTGGGGAACAGCATTGTCAGTGGTTGCTAAGTTGCCCCACCTAATTTCGGCAGGCAGCAATTCGGGACCAATGTGCTCGTCGGCATCAACCTCATCTGGCTTAATATGACATTCACTGCAATCCATCCCGCGACTGATATTTCCGCCAGTAACGTGAATAGAATGAGCACCAACGCCTTTGAAAGTTGTGCTGGAATTCCCCTGCAAATCATAAGGTGGAGCTCCGGAATTGTTATCCAGACCTCCGTGGCAACTGGTACAGCTCAGTTCAGTACCGCCGCTCCATGACGGTGTTCCAGTTCCATGACAAAGTACTTTGGAACAAATTCCATTGGAATAAGTGCCACCAATCGTGGATTTAAATTGCACCTCTTTTTTGCCATTAACATGTAGCGCCAAATTGACCGCGGTGTCTTTAGTATAGCCCTCGTGACAGACATCGCACTCAAAACGGCCCTCTTCGGCATGTTCATCATGTTGTCCCGTATCAGGGGGCAAACCGTGACAGGCTTTACACGATAAAGCAGCACCGCTGGTGCAGGTCGGATTTGGATTTTGTCCGCCAGTCAGCGAAGAACCATGACAATAATTATTACTGCAGGTCGTTCCGTTCCATCGTGGCGATTGCAAATCAGTTATAGGCAGAGGTCCCCAGGCAACTTCCGCTGGTGCATTCAAATCGATATGCCCGGGAGCGCCGATCTGGGCCGGCTTTGCGTGGCATTGATTGCAATCAAATGCACTTGCCCATTTCGAGTTGGAGACATGAACCGTATGAGCACCAACACCTTTCTGTGATTTTGAATTATTGCCGCTCAAATCGACTGGAGGCGCTCCGGTCGCATTATCTGTTCCGCCATGACAACTGGTACAGTTGAGCGTTACAATTCCATTCCAAGACGGAGAATTGCCGCTGCCATGGCAATAAACATTAGAACACACACCATTGGCGTAGCTACCGCCAACGGCGCTGCTCAATTTGACGTCGTTTTTTCCATCCAAGTGAGTTTGCTTATCCACCGAATTATTTTTTGTATAGCCTTCATGGCAGATCTGGCAATCCAATTGAGAATCTTCGACATGCTCTTCATGAGCGCCAGTTTTGGGTGGCAAACCATGGCAAGCATCGCAACTAATCCCATCTGTGCTGGTCCACCTCGGTTTCGGTGTTTTGCCATCGGATAAGTTTGCACCATGGCAATAGACATTTGAACATTGCGTGCCATCCCAAGTGGGTGTCAAATTGCCAGTTTTAGAGAAATTGCCCCATCTTATCTCAACTTCGAAGTCGCCATCAATATGACCGGCATCTGCTATCTGTTCCGGTTTGGTATGACACTCAGTGCAATCAAACACCCGCGACCATTTGGCGCTGGTTAGGTGAGCCGTGTGAGCACCGACACCAGTGGCGGTTTGAGAAGTATTCCCGCGCAAATCAGGCGGAGGTGCTCCGCTGTCATTATCTGAGCCACCATGACAACTGCTGCAGGTAAAATCTGCCTTGGCAGACCACGCTGGCGTCTCTCCGCTACCATGACAAATGACATTAGCACATGTTTCATTGGCGAAACTGCCGCCCACAGCGTTGCTTAGCTGGACATCTTTTTTACCATCAATGTGAATTTGTTTATCGACCGTGGTATTGATAATATATCCCTGATGACAGGTTTGACAATCAAACGAATAATCCCGGGTATGTTTTTGATGAGCGCCGGAATTTGGTGCCAGTCCATGGCAGGCGTTGCAGGCTAAATCCTGAGCGCTGGTCCACGATGGATTTTTATTGGTCCCCTCTTGCAGCGAATTGCCGTGACAATAAACGTCGGCGCAGGTTGAGCCATTCCAATCAGGTGATAGGTCATCAGTTTTTGCTAGATCTCCCCAAACAATTTCTGCGGGCAACGCGCCATCCAAATGACCGGGATCGGAAGATTGTGTTGGTGAAATATGGCACTCATCACAGTCAAATGCTCGTGCCCACTGAGCTGAAGCAACATGAGCAGTGTGAGCGCCAACGCCTCGGCTGGAAATACTGGTGTTTCCTGCCAGGTCGACAGGTGGCGCGCCGCTGTTATTATCGGTGCCGCCATGACAAGTGGTACAACCAAGTGTGCCGGCATATTCCCAGGGAGGAGTATCTCCGCCACCGTGACAGCTTACGTTCGAACACTTGCCATTAGCATAAGCTCCACCAATCGTAGCTGCGAATTGAACGTCTTTTTTCCCGTCCAGGTGAGTTGCTTGATTCGTTTGTGAATCAACGAAATAACCCGTATGACAAATATCACATTCTTGCTGATGTTTTATTACGTGAGTATCATGAGCTCCGCTCGACGGAGGCAGACCATGGCAGGAATTACAAACCAGAGAATCTCGCTGATTCCATTTAGGCGAAGTTAATGTTCCGCCCAAAAGAGAGCTGCCATGACAATAGACGTTGCTGCAAGTCGTATCTTTGTAGCTGGGAGAGAGATTATTGGTTTTAGCAAAATCTCCCCAGACAATTTCCGCCGGCAATTGACTGTCGATGTGCCCTTGGTCAGTCAATTTTTGAGGCGTATTATGACATGCGGAACAATCGAAGGCTTTGCTAAATTTGGAATTAGTTAAATGTGCCGTATGAGCACCTACTCCCTTGAATCGCTTGTCATAATGATTATCGATATCTTTGGGAGGGGCGCCAGTCGCATTGTCATAACCACCGTGGCAGGTCGTACACGCTTCAGGAGATGCGGTGTGGCAACCTTCAACAGTACATGAGCTTTTTGATGTACCACCAGCGTAATCTGAGCCGTGACATTTATGACAAAGCGTCAAATCCCAATTGTGGGCTCGCAAGTACTGGCCATGAAAATTGGTCGAAAGCGTATCCAGCCATCCTGTCTGGTGAAGCTCAGTTCCAAGTCCTATAGGTTGAGATGGTTGTTCTTTGGATAATTTGCTGCACCTGTTCAAGAGGAATACAGTAAATAAACAAATTAAAGATACGACTAAAACTTTTTTTGAAATCATCGATCACCCACTTTATTAGAAATTATTTTGCTGCAGCGGCTTATAGTTGCACAAAATCAAAGACAACCTTGACAATTATGCTATCCTGAAATAATTTATGTGGTGTTGAAGAGTTATCGAATTTAATAATTTCTGAATCGAAAACAATCAGTCAATAATAATTATCAATCCATCAAAAAAGATACGAATAAATAATGCGAAACGCTGCTATTGGTATTCAAAGGAGTGGAATAAACATGCTGTTTTTACATTTTTGAGTTGTCTTATTTTACTAAATTCCTTTGAATTTGTCAAGCGATTATTTTTGTTTGCATTAATAGCTTCATAATATTTTCAATTAAATAGATAAGAGCCGATGTTCAAAAATCTGTACATCGGCTCTACCATTAAAACGATGATAATATTAAAGAGGTGTTACTTCATTAAGACCATTTTCTTCATAGCCTGGAAAGCAATGCCGTCAGATGAAGATACTTTAATCTTGTAAATATAGACACCGGAGCTGAGGTCATTAGCTATGAAATTAATTGAGTATTCGCCAGCAGACATTTCTTTGTCAATTAAGGAATTCACTCGTTGACCGCGAGCATTGTAAATATCCAAGGTCACCTGCCCGGATTTCAACAATGAGAAACGAATGGTTGTTTCCGGATTGAAGGGATTAGGATAATTTTGTGCCAGGTCAAATTTGGTTGGGACAACATTTTGTCCATTAACTGAAGTCAAGGTCGCATTGACTGCCGGAGACGCTTCGCCAATGTTGCCGGAGAAATCGACTGCTAGCACCTTGTAATACCAGGTGCCTATTCCCGGCCGAACATCAACAAAAGCTAAATCGGTGGTGTAACCGATTTCGGTGGTTTCATCAGGCAGGAAGCCTGCATGGTCGGAACGAAATACTTGGTAGTAATTGATATCCGGGTCTGGAGCTTGTTCCCAGCTTAGTTCCACGTTGCCGGCTGCTGTCATTGCCATCAAACCAGGAGGAGCATGGGGCACTAAGTTGTCAACGGAAAATCCTTGGCCGGGTAATGATTCATGGACATTTCCGCTTCGGGTAAGCGCGACAATCCTAAAGGTGGTTAAACCAGCTTGTTCGGGGGTCTGGTCAAAAATTGTTGGCACAACCAGAGCATATCTCATTGCTCCGTGCGCTGGATATAAACCGACGCCAACCCAGGTTTCACCATCAAGTCGCTGCACCAAGTACTGAGTCACCGGATCAACGGCAATACCGTCATCGACAAATTTATCCCAAATGATTCTAACCTGTTTTCCCTGATCGTTGGGTACATCTTCGATAGCGACAATTTCACCTTCTATGGCGTTATTGAGCAAAGCTTGAATCGTAACCTTTAGCAACGCCACCGTAAAGGCTGGGTTGTGAATGCCGTAGCTGTGATCATAATAAAGAACACGGTGGTTGAAGGCAGCCTTTAATTCTGTCAATGTCCAGGTGGTATCTGGATCGGTATGAGGATCAGAACTGGGAAGCAGATTGCCAAGTTCTTCCATCAAACCGTGAACTTCTTCCTGTAAACCTTCTTCAATGCCATCGCCATCATGATCGGCATTGCCGTTGAAGTAATATTTCTTTTCCGCAAAACTTTCGCCGATATCACCATGACATTTTTCACAGGCTTCAACGTGATCAGCGCCAGCAGCATTTTTCATTTTGAATGAGTGGGCACCAGCCATCAGATTAGGATCGGTTTGTTCAGATGGAGCCATATGACAGTTAACACAGGCATTTCCTTTGTTGTGCGGAGAGGTTGGTAATGTTTTGCCAAAAGTAACGACATTTGCCCCGGAAATGACATCTGCCTGTGGACCATAATGTGGCCCATAATGGCTGGCAGGTTCATTGGTATAGGTTCTGGCATTGTTGCGGCTTTTGTGGCAATTCATACAAAGCAGTCCCAGTCCGCCATCAGTAAGCACGGTGCCGTCTGCTAATGTTGCATCAGCAGTGCGGACTTGATGCAGATTTTTCGCGCTATGTGGCCGATGGCAAGTAGCACAGGTAATGGCAGTAACTGGCGGCGCTGCAGCCAGCGCTTGTTTTCCGCCTCTAACCCAATCCACAAAACCAGCTCCGCTGTGGCAAGGTGCACAACCGGCACGACTGCCGCGGGAAGAATTTAAGGGATTGCCATGTCGTGATTGATCCCACTGGTAAGGAAAAATGTGATGGCTGCCAGAATCATGGCAATAGGCACAGACATCTGAATTTAATGTAGAAACCATTTTCGAATCAGAGGTAACTCCCATGTGAGCGCTGCCTGGACCGTGGCAACTTTCGCACTGAATGCGGGCCAATTTCATGGCATTGGGATACTGCGCGACCATGTTGTCGAATTGTCCAGGGAAAAGAGAATCAGGAAAGACAAAGCCGCGGTCGTCAAAGCCATTGTTATTGGCATTAGCGTCAAAACCAGTGGTGTGACAACTGATGCATCGCGTGGCATAATTAGCCCCTAACTCACCATTGAGGCCTTCTTCAAATAACGAATAATGCCCGGTTTCTTCCCATTCGGCAGCTTTGCCACTATGGCATAGGACACAATTGCCATCACCGGCGAACGCACCGACATAGGTACCGGCATTGATAGTCAAAGAAGCGCTGTATTGTCCGTCGGTAAAATCCACTACATAAGTGCCAACAGCATCAGGTATAAAAATAGCAACTTGGGTAGCCGAATCAACATCGACAACGGTCGTTATGGTAGCGACGGATCCTGTCGGTCCAGTTACATTCCAGGTTGGCGCTGCTAAAGCTGCACCTGCCAGATGGCCTACAAGATACATTTGCGTCTGGACTCCGACATTGGTTAAGCCGTTGAAGGCGCGGGTAATCAGTCCAGTCCTATCCAACGCGACATCTCTCGGCGACATGCCTTTGGGAAATAGCGTCATTGTTTGTGCGTGAATCAATGAAACCAAACAACACACCATTGCCAAAATCACGATAAGTTTTTTAAGCATAGGCTCTCCTTAAAATTAGGTTAATTAATTAATGAGTTGTTGTATTAAATTGGCTATTATTTTTGCATCAAACGGTTTTTCATAATATCCGATGATATTTAATTTATCTGATAGCGTTAAATTCTTCGGCATTTGATAGGATGAAATGATGATCAATTTTTGCTTGGGATTAATTTTGCCGATTTCCAAAAGCCAATTCTCATTTTGTGTATCCGGCAAGCGCAACTCGGATACGACTAAATCGAATTTGTCCTTAGAGAGCATTTCCATCGCTTTGGCAACTCGCGTGGCACATGTGACTTTTACGTTAGTCAATGTCGACAAATAATTGCACAAGTTGTCGGCAAAAAATTCTTCATTTTCTATTAATAAAATATTCATTATGCCCTCGCCAAAGTCGAACAGCCTACCAAACATAATGCCAAAAAACTGGCTTTGGTTAAGTCACTGAAATTTAAAAAGCTGTCGCATGGGAGAGAGTTTGTCGGGGAAAAAGTTGGCTAAAATTAGCCCCAAAATAGGGCAGCGATACAAATGATCAGCTCATATCTGGAAAGTAAGAATCAAAAAATTAGAGAGTTAAACTGCTGGATAATTTTGTCCAAGCTTATGATCCTTTTGGCTAAATTTCCTCAATCGAGGTTGTGTTTCTTGAGCAGATAGCGAACGATATGCCGTGGTTCACCTAAAATTTTGGCAGCTTTCAATTGATTGCCGGCACTGATTTGGAGGGCTTGAACTAACAGAGATTTTTCAATATTATCTAGGTAGGTTTTTAGCGAGGAATTTTGCAGATTAGTTAGCGATGGTGTTTGTTTAGTGATGACAAAGCTATCTTTCATCATCTCATAGGCAAGATGTTTTGTTTCGATGGTATCACTATCACATAGAATGATCGCCCTTTCAATGGTATTGTGCAACTCCCGCAGATTGCCTGGCCATTCATAATGCAAAAATAATTGTTGAGCTTCATCAGAAAAATGCTTTACATTTTTTTGCAGTTGACGATTTATTCGTTCTAAAAAAAATTGAGCGATGAGCAGCAATTCTTCTTTTCGCTCTGCCAAGGGCGGAATGACCAAGTGGAACATGTTAAGACGGAAATATAAGTCTTCACGAAATTTTTTTTCATCAACCAGTGCGCGGATGTTTTTGTTGGTCGCCGCGATAACGCGAATGTTGACTTTGATATCGCGGATGCCGCCCAATCGCTTGAAAATGCGCGTTTCAATCACACGCAGCAGTTTAGCTTGCAGCGCAGGACTCATTTCTGAAACTTCATCTAAAAACAAGGTGCCACCTGTTGCCAATTCAATCAGACCGATCTTACGTTTCTTGGCGTCGGTAAATGCGCCAGGTTCATAGCCGAACAGCTCACTCTCCAACAAATTCTCTGGCAGCGAGGCACAATTTATCTCGACAAACGGGGCATCAGTCTGCGGCGAATTTTGGTGGATAAAACGCGCCAACATTTCTTTGCCCGTTCCGCTGGCGCCTTCAATGAGCAAAGCGCTTTCTTCAACCTGCGCTATTTTTAAAGCTAAATTTTGCAATTCATCGATGATCGGTAGCTTGCTCACAAAAAACTCTTCCTGATATGTCTGCTGCAACCTTTTTTTATAATAATTGAATTGATTATTTAATTTAAATCGTTGCAGTTGTTTTTCGATGGTGACAAGAATTTCGTCTAATTCGAACGGTTTGACAATATAATCTTCGACACCTAATTTTAACGCTTCGACAGCCGATTTGACCGAGGCGTACGCTGTGATAACGATGGTAGGAATTTCCATGTTTTTCTCTTTGATCAGTCGGTATAAATCCAATCCCTCACCATCCGGCAGACTCAAATCCAGCAACAGTAAATCTGGAAAGATCGTTTCTACAAATTTTTTGGCATCAACCAAATTGTGGACCTTATCGACAGCATAGCCTTTTTGTTCGAGTGCGCTTTTTAAGAAAAAGGCTAAACTCTCTTCATCGTCGACAATCAAAATATGTGGATTCATGCTGACTTTTTACTCCCGGGGAGAAAAATGATTACTGTTGTTCCTTTGTCTGGTACGCTATTAATTTTTATCTGTCCTTCATGCTGCTCTACTATCTTTTTGCTAATGGCTAAACCAAGTCCAGATCCCTGCGTTCGTGTGCTATAAAATGGCTGGAAAATTTTGCCCATTTTTTCCGGCGCGATTCCTTCTCCCTGATCTTGGATGTACAGCTCAACGCCTAACTTATGTGCCCTTGCCTCAACCGATATCTTTGATTTAGGTTTGCTTGCTTGAATAGCGTTCAATATTACATTCCATAAAACCTGCTCTATTTTCTGGTCGTCAATTAAAACCGGCGGTAAGTCATCGGGCACATTTAAGTGGAGGCCAATGCCATGCTGTTTGGCAGTAGGTTCAATTAGTTTTTGGAACCGCTTGATCAGAGCAACAATGGAAACAGACTTTAAATTGAGATGTTCTTGCCGGGCATAATTTAGCAGTCCTTTTAATATGGTATCCACTCGCTGAATTTCACCGCGCAGCCGTTGATAATAAAGTTTCTGGTTATCGTTGCCAGCATTTTGCGATTCTAATAATTGAATGCCGGTTTGAATACTAGCTAACGGATTTTTTATTTCATGGGCAATGCGAGCGGACATTTCTCCAATCATTGCCAGATGTTGGCGCTGCTCGCGTTCCCGCTCCAGTTGCCTTGTTTTGGTCATATCATGAATGATGCCCTGATAGGCAATATTTTTTTCCAAGCGCATTAGGCTCAGTGATATTTCCACCTCCAGATTATTGCCGGCCCGACTAACCATTGCTAAAGGAATGGTGGAAATTTCTTTCTCACCATTGAGCAGGGAAAAAATTTCTTGCTCAAATACTTTTTGATTAGACGCTTCAATAAAATTTTTCAGCGAAAAGTTGACATCGCTAATTTCGTTTCTGTTAATTTCGAATAGCTTTTCAAAACTCTGATTGACTAAAATGATTCTTTCCGGGGTACAAAGAAATATCGGATCTGGTGATTGTTCAACTAACATGCGATAACGCGATTCTGCTTCTTTTTTTTCATCGATAAGCGCCGCTTGAATTTTCAGGCTTTCCAACTCTTTTTGGGTGGTGATATGTTTAGTATTAATGCGATTGAACAGAAAGGCACCAGCCACAATAGTAACGATAATAAAAATCATCAGAATAAGAAAATTTTTAAACTCACTTCGTAGTGAAATGGTTAACGTTTCAAATGGCGTGCTAATGGCAACGATCCATTGCATATTTTCTAAAGGTACCTTGGCATAACCAATTAATTGTCTGGGAAGCAGAAAATTTTCTTTGATCTCAGCACCACTAAATGTCGACATCATTTTTTTTTCAAAGGCGAAATCGCTGTGACAATCATAACATTGCTCATCTGCTTTAAGCAGATTTTTTATTAGCATTTCTTCATGCTTTGGGTGATAAATGAGATAGCCGGATTCATTGATGACCCAAGCATGATCCTTGCTGTCAACCATGATTGGTTGTAACGCCTCATAAAGAGCTTGTTTTACATCTAGCGTCCCAACCATGGCACCGATTACTCCATTTTTTTCAGAAAGGATAGGAGATATTAAGCAAACAACCACTTTGCCGTCGCTCAAAATATTCCTTTCGAAAATTTGTGTTTTTTTTAAATTAATTGCCTTATCAAAGATGACCTTATATCTTTGTTGGATTTCCACCGGTTGATTCAAAGGACAAGGGTATCCCTCCGGATAGCCGAGAAGAGATATCATATCGCGGTTGATATAATAAATATGTCGAAATCCAGAGGTAACATGATAGGCATTTTTAATCTCCTTTAGTAATGTTTGCTCCGTAAGAGTTGTATGGCTTGCCAGATGAGATAAGAATTCCAGTGCATCTATTTTTTCGCGAATATAGGACTTTAAGCTAATGGTTGCCTGTAAAGCTAAGGTTGTCTGCTTTTTGCTGTATAATTCGATCAAGCTGGCTTTGGTTTGAAAATATTGGAGATGAGCCAAAAATCCCAAAACAAAAATGATGAGCGTGGCGATGAAAAAAATTTTAATTTTATCTTTCATATTACCCTTGAAAGTG
>CAZNDR010000069.1:0-12797 GCA_964571835.1 uncultured Cytophagia bacterium
AATCTCGTCCAAAGAGGTGATTAAAATAACCATTCACCACCTGCAAAAACATGACGAGCCCGTTTTTCCACCCTCGACGCTGAGCCATGCTAAAAATATAATTTATATCTAAATTGTTGCCTTGAAACAAAAACGCTAATTTGATAAAATCAGCTAATTGGATTTTTTTATTTTCGTACAGAGCATGTGCGACCGTTATGAGAAAGGCGTCTTCTGCGCCGGGAATAGTGAGTTGAGAATCGTCATCAGCTCTTCTCTTATTTTTCCAGAGCCCAGGGAGGTCTACAAAGGGGACTCCCTCCCAACCTACGTTCGAATGAACATGAATAACGCTAACCGGTTTTCCAGAATCGAATCGGCGAAATAGGGTTTTATATTCTTCTCGAATGTGTTTTAATTCAAAATACTTTAGCTTCAACAAAATGTTTTTTACTTCTGGGATTTCCTTTTCTAAAAAAAGAATATCAATGTTATCGCTTTCCCAGGGAAAAGACGGCGCAATGCCTGCAGATTTAATTAATATATAATCGATGCCTTGATCTCTTAATTTCTGATTAAACTCTTGAAAATATGACCTTGATTGTTGATACTCAGACCATTGGCTTTGATATGCCTGGCGTAAAATGCTCTCAATTCCTTTAAATGACTTCTCGTCTTGATTTTTATCATAAAGCCAGAGAACAGGAAAATGATTCTTTTTTAAATAATCTATTATCTCAATACTTTCCATTTGCCCCAGCACTTGTTTTAAAATCTCTTGTACGGAAAATATTTTAGCTTTTTTACTGTCACTCATTTCCATCTGTCGGCATCCTCTCGCTTTAGCTTGATCTTTCTTTGATCAGAATTTTTTCCGGTTGATTACCCTCAGGGGAAGATAATCATTCTGATTGGCCAAATAAAACTCTAATAATTCTTTCCAGGTATTCTGTATCCGAATTGAATTCTTATCAATAATTTTTTGCATATCATTCGCTCTTTTTATCAAGATGACTGGGATCATTAATTCAAGAATTTCGGCCTCAAGATGGTGCTGGCAAAGATATTGGCTAAACCAAAAGGCGACCTGCTCAGAAAACCAGCTCGATTTAAATTGCATCATAAACTCATTTAATAGATAATTGCGGCTGTCAGGCTTTCCATGCCAGAAGCTACAATGCGTTGCCAGGGAAAAAATATCGTTAAAAGGAATTGAAACCTTTTCAAACATTTCCCAATCTATTATCCCACTGATTTTCTTGTTTTGCACGAATACATTTCCTGCCCAAAAATCGCCATGCTGGTTTTGAGGTACAGGCAAATTGCCTTGGAGCGAATCGGCCTGGCGTTTCATTTTTTCCACTGACTTTTTCAAATCTTTCTGACCAGTTTGATTATTAATGAAAAAATCCAGCTCATCAACAATTAACTTTAGCGTAGTTGTTGAATTTTTTTTGCTGATCCGAGAAAGAGATTTTTCAAACAACATTAACACGTCGACTAATTTCTGAAACATGCTAATGCTCTTTGTCAGTTTTGCTCTGCTGTATTTCCCATGAACTAAAACCATCAATGAGCAACCCGGAGCAGCCGTTTGAATCAGACAAAGACGGTTTAATATTTTGCCCAAATAAATTGGACTAGGAATCAGGCTCTTTACATCTTCATCAACACCATTTCGTACGAAATGAAGATTTTGGTATTCAGTTTCTAAATTGGAATCATAATTCTCATCATGCATCATGCTTAAAATAAAATGGGGACAATTTTGTTGGTGAGCAAAGATTGCAAAAATGGATTTCCCCGTCTCTTTTTTCCAGTCAGAAGCAATAATCAAAACATGAATGTCATCAATATCTTTGACTTTCCAGCCCTTTAATAAAGCCTGATTTTCCCAAAAAAATTTCTTTATTTCAAAAATCATATTTTGCAGATGACAAACAAGCTTGAAAAAAAATTCGCCACTATCGAATTCATTTGTGTCTTTGACAACATGAAAAATAATTGGTAGCCCAAGGTTTTAAACACATTATATGATAGCAAAAAATTATGAAAAATATAGCCTTGCAAAACTTTATCCTCAACTGCGTAAATGCACGCCGGACGATATAGAGATGGAATAGAAATAATTTCTTTGACCATGACCTGTTGAGACCAGCGTTTCCTTTTCAACGCTCTGCGAATGCTCAATTTTAATAAAAATCGATTTAAGCTAAAATTACCTTTATTTTCAAAAATAACTATCTTGCCATGGGAAGCAAGTCGATTTAAGAATTTTTCATCGTTGCTTAGGAACGCATTTTTGAAAAATGACTGATAATCAAAAAAGATATGACTGTATTGTTTCGTGCTATCATTTCCAATATCGAAATTAGCTTTTGCTGTTTGGGCTGTCAACTCTCGAACAAATTCTGTATCTTCAGAAAATATTAACATCGAATCAATGCCATGGGGACAAAGAATATTCTTCCATTCAAAGATTTTCATGGTGTTTCTTTTGGCCTTCGCTGCTAATTATCTCTTCAATATTATATTCTTTAATATCCCGGGCATGAGTAAAAATAATCATCTCACCCAACAAGCCAATGGAAATTAATTGAATGCCAATCACCAACAACAAGGCGCCCAATAAAAGCAATGGCCGGCCTGCAATCGGGCCCAGCAGCAGCATTCGATAGATAAATAAATATATTTCAATTAGTGCGCCGGTCAGCGTAAATAAAGCACCGACAAAGCCCAGAAAATGAATCGGCTTTTTGGAATAATTAGTCAGAAAAATAACTGTTATGATATCCAACAAGCGCTGTACATATTCTTTAACATACTTAGATTTTCGAAAAGCACCTGGCAATTGCTCAATTTTAGCTTCAGCAATTTTATAGCCCTGACGCTCGGCGAGCACGGGCAGAAAATTATGCAGGTCGCCATAAATATTGATGTTATCCAACACTGCCCGGCGCGTGATTAACACACCGCTATTGATATCATGCAATTTTATCTTGGATAGCTTTCTTGTTATCGAATTGAATACTCTTGAAATAACTTGATTTAGCTTGGAATCTTTCCGCGGAAAGCGCCAGCCAACCACCAGATCATTTCCTTCTTCGAGTTTTTGAACTAAGGCAAAAAGATTTTCAGCCTTAACATTGACTCGAGCGGCAAGATACAAAATAGTATCACCTGTCGCCTGTCTTAATCCAGCCGTAAAAGCACTTGCCTCCCCAAACTGCGAGCGCATTTTGATAACAGAAACATTCTTATTGCTGGCCGCCAATTTGACAATTTTCTGGTACGACGAATCAACGCTGCCATCATCTACAAATATGAGCTCGTAGCTGAATCCTGTGCTTTTTAATAATTTGGTCAAATCGTCGAATAACTTTTCAACATAATTTTCTATATTTGCAATCGAAACGATAGCTGAAATTTTTCTAATACAAGCTAAATTCGTTTCGCTTTGCTCAATCGATTTTAGGGCTGCTGATTGTATGCTCATTTTGCTTTTCGCTTATTTATCTGGTGAAGCTAACCAATAGAAATTTCTTTTCTTTCCTGTATGAACAATAAGTGCTGCCAACAAGCCAAGAAAAATAAACTGAAATGTGGAAACGACAAAAAGAAAGACCATGGTTAACACAATATTAAAACTGGCAATCTGAGAATTTTTGTTTAGCCATAAAATTCCTGCCCACAACATCATGAGGGCAGCTATCAACATGGATACCAACGCCAATAACCCAAAAAACCGCAAAGGATTTTTCAAATGTTTGAGAAAAAGATTGAGTGTAGTCAAGTCCATTATCACGCGAAAGGTTCTGCTGATATTGTATTTGGAAACCCCAAATCTTCGTGCTTGATGATTGACCACGATCTCGGTTATTTTGGCGCCTTCTAATTTTGCCAGAGCTGGAATAAAGCGATGTAACTCGCCGTACAAGTTGATTTTTTTGATGATCTCTTTTCGAAACGCTTTTAACGAACAGCCGGTATCATGCAATGGAACACCAGTGACCGAGCAAATCAGACGATTAGCAATTTTGGACGGGATTTTTCTTAGCAACAATTTATCTTTACGATTCCTGCGCCAGCCGCTTACCACATCGTATCCCTGCGCTAATTTTTCTAATAGGCGGGGAATATCATTGGGATCATTCTGCAAATCGCCGTCCATGGCAACGACCTTTTCTCCGCGAGCGGCATCGAATCCGGCTGCCATTGCCGCTGATTGACCAAAATTCCCCCGGAATTTTATCACGCGCAAATGGGCATCCTTTTCTTGAAGCCTTCGCAAAATTGACAGCGTTCTATCTTTGCTGCCATCATCAACCATGATTATTTCATACTCTTTCGTCACCGTCGTCATCACTTTGGTAATCGAATCGTACAACAGCGACACGTTCTCTTCTTCATTATAAATGGGAATGACGATCGATATGTCTATTTTCTTCTCTCTCATTTTTCTGAGTCTGCCGATTCGCTGGCAGCCAAAAGTGACCCTCTCTTCAATTTGATGACAATCAACAAGGTGCCAAAAATTCCTATCTCTGAAAAAACCATCAATAAATTATGCTTGGAAAAAAGTGATGGTATAAATTCAGCCGAGGTGTTTGCCTTCTGAACATTCATAAAAAAGGCGACTGGACTGATGTAATATTTGTTGGTAAATGGCCACAATAATTGTTCGCCATAGGGAAGCGATGTGTCCACTGTAAAAAAATCGACCAATACATGCGAAAAATAAGCAACAAAAAATAGCGCGAATAAAGTTGGAAAACGTGGCGCTTTCTGTTTGCTCCAGAAAAATGCCAAAGCTATTGCTACCAGCGCTGCCATAAAAATACTGTGCGTGAACTGGTGATGATATTTATTCGGTGCGCCGCCAATAAAACCGAACAGAAAATCCATATCCGCCACATTGGCAAGAATGATAACAATGGCCGCTTCTTGCCACTGAAATTTGTTTTTGGCGGCTGAATAAATTCCATATCCTAACAATGAATGTCCAACGGGAGAAGCCATAATTATCAGTCAATATTTTTTTGCAGCCACAGTTCCAGTACCAGCAATGCCCAAAGCCGGTGCGAATTATTTTTCTTTCGCTTAAAATGTTCCTCCAGCAATTTGTTCACGAAATTATATTTAAAATAGGCGCGCTTATTAATAGCGTTTGGTGAAAGTGTATCCAAAACAAAAGTTTTTATTTCAGGCATTTCGCGCAGCCAATTTTTAAAAGGAACGCTATGACCTAATTTATCTTTTCGAAAAACGATTTCATCAGGCAAAATTCCTGTCATCGTTTTATGCAGAATATATTTTGTCTGAGCGCCGCGCAATTTGAGAGACGAGGGAATTTTCGCTACGAATTCCACTAAGCGCGGATCAAACATGGGGAACCTTCCCTGAATGTCAAACTTTCTCAACAACTGCATTCTTCTCAAATAAAAATTCACTACGGTGTGATAATCGCCGTAAAGAGTTTGGCTCAAAAAATCGTCGCCATCTGCTTGGCGGTAAAGAGCAATAATGTCTGATAGTGGATTTGCCTGCCGCACTTGATCATAAAATTCCGAACGAAACAGATCCAACAATTCCGACATTTTATAATAAAGGCGCCAGCGGTTGCTGAACAATTCTTTCGGAAATCCAACACTATAGGCAAAGCGCTGGGCTTTCACAGCAAAGCTTTTCTTTTTGTCTGGATCTGGAAACAAGCTGACAGCAGCCGTTAACATTTTTTGCAGCGGACGCGGTATTCGAGAAAATTTTTTAGCTACTTCATCAGCCTGGTAAACTGGATGTCCAGCAAATAATTCATCACCACCATCTCCAGTCAAAACATAATCAACCTGGCCCTGAGCGGCTCGACCTAACAGATACGATGCGACTTCAATGCCGACATCACAGAACGGCTCATCCATGCTATCTACAATTTCACCAATGGATAAAATCTCCGATGGCGAAAATTCAATCAAATGATGTTCAGTTTTATACTGACAAGAAACGATGTTTGCGTAATGTGACTCATCGAATGATTTGCCTTTACAACGGAAGGAAAAAGTGCGAATTTTCCCTTGCACCATAGGACTCATCAATCCGACGATCGAGCTGGAGTCCATGCCGCCACTCAAAAAAGCGCCAGGCAGGGCTGTATCGGACAAACGCATTTTTATACTTTTTTTCATTAGCGAAAGTAGCTCATCAGCATATTGAATTTCTGTTTTTTCTTCTCCAGCCTTAAATGATAAATACCAATAGCGCTCAGTCGTTAATTGACCGTTAGCAAGCTTCAAGCAAAAACCAGCAGCTAATTTTTTCACTCTGGTTATCACTGTCTGCTGGCGCGGATTGTAATTGAACAGCAGGTAAGTGTACAATGCCTCAAAATCAATTGCTGCCCTGATGGCCGGATGCCGCAACAGCATTTTAATAGAAGAGGCGAAAATTAGTTGCTTGTCGTCCCAAAAATAATATAATGGTTCAATACCCAGATGATCCCGGCTCAAGATGAATTGCTGCAAGTCGCCATCCCACACTACTAAATTATAGCTGCCATTTATTTCATCGAACAGCTTGGTTTTTTTTATTTGATATAATTCAAATAAATTTTGAGCGACATGAAGATCATTACCCGAGTTAATACCCAATTCATTATTATTAAAAATACATCCTAAAAATCCAACTACTTTTTTATCTTTAAGCCATAACTCCGCTTTAAAATCGGTTAGTTTTAAATTAGCCCGATAGATACCCACAGCAAAATTATTTTGAACTGAAATTTTTAGCCTGCTTTTTTCTTTATCAGTGAGCTGAAACAGCGAAAATAATTCTTCTTCGCTGACTTGAGATTTCGGATTTTTCTTCAGAATACCTGCAATCATTCATTTTCCCGGCTTCGATTTTTGACAAAATTTTTCAAACAACAATTATCTTTACACCTTTTTCTTATTACCATCGCGGCGATCTCGAATGGTTTTGGCCGGAGCACCCACGGCTATTGAATAAGGGGCAATGTCTCCATTTACGACAGCATGAGCGCCAACGATAGAATCTCTGCCAATCGTTGAGCCATCCAGCACGGCAACGCCAGCACCCAGCCAGATATTTTCTTCAATCATAATGCCCTTAGCTGTTCTACCCTGATACAAAATCGGGACATCGGTTCGATCTGCGACATGATCACCTCCGACCAGATAACAGAAAGCTGCCATCAAATGATTCGCCTTAATAACAATAGAACCCAACGAGGAGATCACGCAATTAAAACCGATATTCACATTGTCTTCTAAAACGATATCGCCATCGTGGCAGGTAAGAATGGTGTTGCGTCCGATAAAAACGCCGTTGCCAATTTTAATGCCTTTGTTGCCCTCGCCCTTAGCATCCAAAACACAGCCATCATCGATGACCACATTATCGCCAATGTTTATCTTATGGGGATGTCGAATGGCAATATTTATGCCGAAGGCGACATTCCTGCCTACGCTGCCCAAAATCATCGGATACAATTTGCTGCGCAATAATAAACCTAAAGCCCCAGGCACCCAGTTCGTCAATGTCAGAATCAATTCGAACTTTATTAATTTCCAAATGCCCTTTTGCCCAAGAATAAGCTCCTGGTATTTTTGCAGCGATGATTTTTTCTTGTCAAAAAGCTCTTTTTGCGTATCTAAGATTTCCTCTCTCGTTTTCTCGGCTTCCTGATTGACCATTAATTTCTCCTCGAACTTTTTTAAATCAATTTTTTCTTCTTTTCTTAAAACGTATAGGATACCGCCCACCAAACCAAGTATTAAAACCATCGCATAAGCAATCCACGAAAAAGCGATGGCAGAAGCTGCCGACGCTCCAAATAATCCTAAAAAGAAAACAAATAGATTTTCCCGCAAGCCAATGCCATTTATGGAAATGGGAATCAACTGAACAAATAAGGCAATGGGTATGATCACCCAGAATTTGATAAAGGGGATTTGCAGCCCTAATGCTTCTGAAATTAAATAATAGTGCAAAATTACCGCTATTTGCAATAGCAATGACAAAGCTAATGAGATTATCAACGCCTTATTTTTGCCGCGAAAGCTGACAAAAGCGTCAGAAAATTTTTTGACCAATTTTCCAAAAACACTTAATCCGGGCAGTGCAAAAATATTTGTTAAAAGTTTTGCTTTTCCCGTCTGCAAAAAAATCCCTTGTATCACTAGCCACATGAGTGCGAAGGTAATTAGTATCCACAGCCAGAGCAAAGGCACGCGCCGGTTAATTTCGCCAGTTAAAACGACAGCAATAATAGCAAAAACCACCAGCGCAAAAAGGCCGATAAATCTTTCCACTCCGACAGTGGCAATTGATTTTAGCTTAGGATAGCCTTTGCGCCATGAATCATAAGCCCGGACAGCATCGCCGCCAATAGTAGTAGGCAGAATGTTATTAAAAAACATCGCCACTGCATAAGATTCAACTAAATAGGAAACTGGCAAATCCATATTCTGAGCTAAAGCCAAAACGCGCCAGCGATAAGCACTGGCATAGTATCCCACCGCGTGTAAAGAAAATGCTAACAGCAAAAACCAGAAATTGGCTGATTTTGCCGACAGCCAAATCTCGTTAACATTAGTTTTGCTCAAAATATAATAAATGAGTGCCACGCTGACAAATGCCTTGATTAAAGTAAAGAGCACTCTTTTTACTTTTTTCTTTTTTGAGCTTTGAGGTGCGCCTACTAAATTTTTCGCCTCAGCGATTGTTGCTTTTGCCATAAACTAACTCTTAAAAGTTAAAAAAGATTATTTGCCGCGTACCAGTCAGCGGTGATTTTCAGTCCTTCTTTGAGTGACACTTTTGGCTCATAGCTTAGCAGTTTTTTTGCTTTGGAAATATCAAATGCCCGATCTTTAGTGAAAAAATCCAATCGTCGTCGGTAAAGCGGCGGGCTAATTCGGAACGGATAACATACCGCTTCGCACAGCACAGCGGCAATCCAGACCGGCAGCAATGGTACTCGCTTTTTGGGAACAGGCACTTTCAACACCTCAGCTAAAATTTTGATATACTCATTAAGCGTAACATACTCGTTACCGCCCAAGGTAAAAACTTCTCCGATGGCTTCTTTTTTCGTGCCGCACAAGATAATTCCCTGCACCAGGTCTTTGACAAAGGTAAGATGATAGAGGACTTCTCCGTTGCCGATCATACGGAATTTACCATTTTTCACAAATTTAAAAATTTTCAAAAACCGTGTATCGCCCGGCCCGTAAATCCCCACCGGCCTGAAGACTACACCTTCGATATGATTTGTTTGAAAAAATTTCAGGGCTAATTTTTCTCCTTCTACCTTGGACTGCTGATAATAATCACCGGCATTGTAAGGTGCCGTTTCAGTGGCTGGCGGATTTTTAATTTCACCCTGAACGCCTACTGTACTGCAATGAACAAACCGCCTGACTCCAGCTTCGAACGCGGCTTCAAGCAAATTTTTTGTTCCGCCAACATTCACCTCAAAAAACAGTTGCCGCGGAACGTTTTGCTCTCTATAAATAGCAGCAATATGAAAAATAATTTCTCTGCCTTGCACCGCCGGCGCCAGAGTTTCTTTTTTTGTTAAGTCCCCAAAAATAATTTCTACGCCCAATTTTTCTAACTTTTCAACATGTTGATTTGGCAACGACAGAGCACAAACCTGATAACCATTTTTTATCAGCTCCTCAGCCAGATGGCCGCCGGCGAAACCGGTTGCACCAGTAACTAATACTCGTTTACTCATTTTTTCAAACCTTCGCTCATTCTTTCCACTTCAGGCTGAATGATAAATCTGTTCGATTTCGGCAATTTCCTGTTTCATTCTTGATTCATTCCAGCCGAGTTCTTTGCCCATAATTTTAGCTACCTGCTGCAAAGCAGGTTTTCCCGGATGTCCGGCCGAGCCTAAATCTGTTCGCCTCAAAATAACATCAGCCAATTTTAGCGCCATCTCTTCTCTAACGCTATGCAAAATTTCTGCTTGCAGCACTTCATCAGAGCCATCAACTTTTTTTATCAGTTTTTTATCAAATTTTTCATAGTTCAAAATATCAGCCAGCGCCGAACCGTAATTGTACGTCAAATGCCGCATCACTTTTTCATCCAAGCCAAAAGGACTTTGGCTGACATTATTCTGTAAAAATTCCTCAAAATTATTGATGTCACCGCCATAGAGCCTCGTTTGGTCAGTTTGACAGGTTGGTGAATTTTTTCCCATCTTTTTGAAAATCAAATCAACTGTTTTTTTCCCCACCTCTCGAGCAGTGGTGTATTTAACTCCGACAGCAGTAATGAGACCATCAACTTTATCTTCAAGGCTATGATCAAAAAGCCGATAATGGCGCACCAGTTGAACTTCACCTGTTTTGGGATGAAGGCCGGTCATTGGCAAAAATCCACCATAAAAATAGGTGACTTCATGACGCTTGATCTGCGCGCCGGGATGAGCTTGATTAGCATCAGCCAAAAAGCTTTGGATTTCATTTTCAGCTACTTTATAACTATCCAACTCGCCAAAATAAGCACGATGGTCGGTGCCGATAATCGTTTTGCCACGCCAAGGTGAAAAAAACAAGATGCGGAACGCTTTATATTCTCTACCATCAGGAAAGATATGTGTAAATGGGCCGGATAAGCCTGCTGCAAACTTGCCCATAATATCCCGATTCACCACCAGATTCATAGCGCTAGATAGATTAAATTTCTTGCCTGATATTTTTCCATTCAAATTGGACAAGATATGGTCAACCCAGGGGCCGCCATCATTAACGACTATTTTGCCTTGGAGTTCAAACTTATCCTTGCTCAGTGTATCTTCAACCTTGACACCAGTAATTTTATGATTTCTTTTCAAAAAGCCAATCGCTTTCACGTAATTGGCAGCCTCAGCGCCTCTGTTCACAGCCGAGATGATATAGGACAACAGCAAGCGCTCTGTATTGTAGCATTGACAGTCATACCATAACGCGCCGCCGTTTAAATTATATTTATCATAACCGGGAATTAACTCTTTTAATTTTTTGGACGACATGGTTCGTCCGCCGGGCAAATATTTATGGGGATCGCTCAATCGGTTTCGGTCAAAACCAACCAGATCGTTCGCCAGCAGGGCAGCAGCTAAGGCCGGGCGACTCTTCATTTTATAACTGTAGGTGGGCATTAAAACGGGTAAGGGATGAACCAAATTGGGCGCGATGTACATGAGCACCCTTCTTTCTCGAATGGATTCGCGCATGCGTTTAAAGTCCAATTGCTGCAAATAGCGCAGCCCGCCGTGAATCGTCTTCAAGCTGTTCGCTGAAGTGGCGCTGCCAAAATCGCCTTTGTCGATCAGGGCGACTTTTAAACCCCTCAGAGTTGCATCCCAGGCTGTTGTAACGCCATATATTCCCGCACCGATAACAATAACGTCATATTGTTCAGTGCTCAGTTGATCCAAATTTCTGTTCATCCTTTTCTTCTCATCAAATCATCATTTTTCGTGCATGTATAAATCATACCACTTGCCAAAAATCATCAACGCCCACAGGCGATGGCTGTGATTTTCCACTCCTTTTAGATGTTCCGTTTTAAGTTTTTCCACAAAGTCAACCTGAAAGAATCCTTCCCGCTGAATTTTTTCAGGTGCTAACATATCCATCATCATTGGTTTCAAATCTTCCTTCAGCCAATTTTTTATCGGGATGCTGAAACCTTCTTTTCCTCGATATAAGATTTCTTTGGGCAACAGATCTTCCATCGCCTGTTTCAAAATTATCTTCGATTTTTTGCCTTGCAGTTTGGCTGCCCCAGGAATCGAAGCAGCGAATTCTGCAAAACGATAATCTAAAAACGGCACCCGAGCCTCCAACGAAGTCGCCATGCTCATACGATCAACCTTCACCAAAATATCATCTACCAAATAAGTCTTCACATCAACGTACATTTGCTGGTTGATCTTATCATTGGTTTGTGGAATGACCTTATCAAAATAATGGCGGATGAATTGAAAATCATCGTCTGTCATCAGTCCGCTTTTCATGGCATCGGTGTAGAGCAGCCCTTTTTCAATTTCCTGCAAAAATATCATCCACCGCGTGTGCTGCAAATCTTCAGGCAGCTTCAATCCTTCGACAAAACGTTTTGCCCGATTGATTAATCCTTTCTTTTTGGGCGAGGGCGGAATGGCGTTTATAATTTTAGCCAAAAAACCATTTCTGAGCCAGCGCGGTAATTTCAAAAAACGATCTGCCAATTGATCCGCAATATAGGTATCATAGCCGCCAAAAAGTTCGTCGCCACCATCTCCGGAGAGCACCACGGTTACAAATTCGCGCGCCATTTTTGAAACCAGATAGGTCGGGAAGATAGAAAAATCGCCAAACGGCTCATCAAGAAAATGCAGTAACTGGTCTGCTAATTCCACAGCATTGGGCTGAATAATGAATTCATGATGTTCGGTATTAAATTTTTTGGCGATCAGTCGGGCATAATTCAGTTCATTGTAAGATTGATCTTCAAAGCCAATGGAAAAAGTTTTTACCGGCTGATCCATCACCTGCGCCATCAGCGCCACCACCGTGCTGGAATCGATGCCACCGCTCAAAAAGGCACCCAATGGCACATCACTCATCAGACGGATTTTTACTGCATCTTGCAACAACTCCTTCAGATTTTGTTGTGACTTGTTTTCATCAAAGCCATTATTTGTTACTTTCAAATCCCAATAACTTTGGATGATGATATCATTATTTTTTAGAACCAGCGTATAGCCGGCTGGTAGTTTTTTGATATCCTGGAAGATGCTTAGCGGCGCTGGGATATAT
>CAZNDR010000070.1:0-4473 GCA_964571835.1 uncultured Cytophagia bacterium
TTTATATGCGCTTGATAAATCATCGGGAGTTGAATTGTGGAATTTCGATGCCAAAGGACGTATTCATTCTGCGCCGGTGGTGTGGGGCAACTATTTAATATTAGCGGCTGAGGATGATGAACTGTACGTTTTTGAATCAGCTACGGGAAAATAGACATGTTCAAAATTAATTTTTTCTGTCTTTTTTTAATTTTTTATTTATTTGAAATTAGCAGCGCTTTTTCCCAAGAGAGTCGACCCTTTGGTTTTCTGAAATTAAAAATTAATACACCGGAAATCCGCCTTTTGATAAATGGTAATTCAAGAAGCACTGTGGATTCTACCTTAATAGAATTGCCGCCGGGAGTTTATGAAATTGTCGCCTTGAATCCAAAGCGCTATCTCTGGGGGAATATTGATTTCAAACAAGAGGTCATTTTATCAGCCAACGATACAATTACTGTCACTCCAGTTTTTCCAAGCTTATTGACAATTCGCTCACAACCATTTGGCGCGCAAGTATATTCAGATAATGCTTATCTTGGAACAACACCTTGTGAAATAGCCACGACCGATAGCACGATAAAAAAAATAATTCTCAAAAAAAAAGGATTTTTAGATTGCAGTCTGTCTTTGCAGAACCTTAATAAAAATTGTATAAATGTGTTAATGATGCCAGACAGTAAATTTGATAATAAGTTGATAAATCAATCTTGCCAATTAAAGAATCGCTACCAAATCTTTTCCGTTGCTTTTTTTGGATTAACCTTATTGTCTGGCTATGCCTCAGTACATTTCAAGAGCCAAGCTGATGATTATTATCAAAAATATTTGAACGCCGGTTCAACGGAGCGAATGAATCGATATTATCAAAAATGTAAACACAATGATATCTATACCAATATCGCGCTGGGTGTTTTGCAAGTAAATTTTTTGTCATTTTTTTATTTTTTAATGAAATCATTTTAGTTTAAAGTAGGAGGTTTGTTATGAATGGAAATGTCGGTTTATGGATTGATCATGTCAGAGCCTTCGTCGTTTTTTTAGATGAGAACGGCGAGGTTAGTTCACAAAGCTTTGAATCCAATGTTGAGCCTTTAATAAAATCGACCGGGGGCGGGAAAACAAAAATGCCTTATGGCAAAGGGAGCGTCGCAGTTGACAAGACCCAGCTAAGACAACAGCATCAATTGAAGCACTATTACGATGAGATTATAAAATTCATTTCATCGGCAGATAAAATCTATTTATTCGGTCCGGGAAATGCCAAAAAGGAATTGAATAATGAAATTCAAAAAATCCCGGCAGTGGCAGAGAAAGTAACGGCAATTGATGCCGCTGATAAAATGACCGAGCCACAAATGATCGCTAAGGTGAGAAATTATTTTAAATTGAAATAAAAATGAAAACACTCTAACGAAGATTTTAAATCATTGCCAGGGCAATGAATTCAGTCAGCTATTTTTGCCTAGCCTGCTTTAGACTGTCGGCAATCAAATCTGCCATTTTATCTTTGATAAAAGTAGGGCAGTTCATATTTTTTGTCCATGGCTCCATCTCTGCTATCAGCGGTCTGATTGCTGCAAAGGTAACTTTTCCCCTCGTCGCAGCATCGATCAAAGCGATGCGACCACGGATGGTATTGTGTTCAAAAGGCATTTCAGCAAATTTGAGACTGTCGTTTTTGCACAAATGACATTTGGCACAAAGCGAAACCATGTCGGCGATTTGCTTGTATTTCTCAGTCGCCGGCTCAATTTCCAATGACGGTTCTTGAGTGTGCACAATTTTGCCCGGATTCAACACGCCCTTCGGATCAAACGCTTTTTTAATAGCGCGCAAATATGCCGCCGCTTCAGGACGAATGGAATCCTGACTTCGGCCGAGAAAAAAGCCCACCGCATGTTCGCCCGCATACGTTCCGCCTTCTTTTTCCACCCAATCGTCAAATTCACGAATGACTTTTTTAGCTTTCAATTTTTGCTGCAAATCATTCTCGACGATAAAACTGGGATGCAAATTACCATCGCCGGCATGACCATAAACTATCAATTCGAGATTTTCCCGCTTGGCTAATTCCCGCATTTTATTTATTCCTAGAGTAAATTTCTTCAAAGGTAAGACCGGATCAAACTGAATAATGACCGGTTTGGTAATGTCCGCTTTCGCTAGCGCTCCTAAGGCACTGCGCCGTTCAGTGTACAAGTGCTCAGCTTGTTTGCTATCGTTAGTATATTTCAATTCGAGCGGCTGCAATTTTTTCAATAAAGCAACCAACTTTTCGACCTCTTGTTTGGCATCGTGCTTTGAACCGGCAGTCTGCAACAGCAACAGCATGTGTTCTTTGCCAAAACATTTCATCATTTTCTCATCCATATATTCGAAGGAATAGAGGTTGATTTTTTCTTTAGCTAAACCTTCGTGAATTTTCTGCAAAACCGATTCGTCCGCAAAACGACAGCGGACGGTCCAGGTATCTTCGGGCAGATAGTCACAGCGGAAGGTCAATTCGACAATCACGCCCAGCGTTCCTTCAGAGCCGATAAATAGCGACGTCAGGTCTGGTCCTGTGCTCTGTTTGGGAAACGGCTTACCGGTATCAAAAACATTACCCAGACCATCTACGACTTTCAAGGTTAACAAGTAATTTTTGAACGTGCCTTTGGACATGCCCCAGGTGCCGCCGGCTGCCTCGGCAATATTGGCACCGATGGTGGACACCAGATGCGAAGCCGGCGCCACTGGAATGACCCAGCCAAATTGAGACAGATAGTCGTTCAAGCTGGCGCAGCTCATTCCCGGTTCAACAGTTACGGTTTTGGCAATTTCGTCCACCTGCTTTATTTTTCTCAATCGATTCACATTCATCAAAATTCCACCTGAGCAAATCGCACCACCTGAAAGCCCAGTTAAACCGGCTGCTGTCACGACAGCAACGTCTTCACGATTTGCCAGACGAATGATCGCCTGAATTTCTTCCACAGTACCGGGATACACAACCACGTCCGGTTTGGAGCGATACATGGTCGCATCGCCAAAGGTGTATGAGTGATATTCCGGCTTTTCCGGCGTGATAACAAATTGTTTTCCTGCTATTTTTTCGAGCTCATTGTTTATTTTTGACATCCTATACTCCTGTCTATTTTAAGTTTTAGAGTTCTGCAAAATTGAAAAAAAGCCGAGTCATCCTTCGACTCCGCCCAGGATAAAGTTTTGCTTAAGTGATGGCAAATAAAAGTCTGAAGGTTTTCATGGTGAGCGAAGTCAAACCTTGATCAATTATCAAAAAATCCCATTTAGCAAAGGTCTAATTTTAAGTTTCACTAATCCATTAAATAGCCTAAATAGTCTCGGCAAAATTCCACAACTTCTATCGGAAATGAACCGATGGCTGTCTCATCAGAAAGAACAACTCCGGAAAAACCATTTTCCAACAGGAAACCAAGGTGCGCAATTTCGGAACGCGAAGGCGTATTATGGTGCACCATATTTTCCAGCACCTGCCCGGCTATCAAAAATGGTTTTCCCAACAAACCCATCTGCATGGCAAAATCTTTTTCAAATTGATACAGATCGAAAAGCTGGGCACTGGTGCCCAGGTCGCCGCGGCAAAGCCAGGAAACATCAGCAGTTTCTCCGAATTGTCTGAGCTGGGAGAATGCTTGCTCCCGTTCAATTTTTGCCGTAATGGCTCGATCCTTCGTCAACTTTTTAAACAGCAGCAACTCTTCGGCGGTTTGCAAATAGGAAATGGCATAGCCGACAAACTCAAACTCGCATGTCTGTTCAATGAAATTGCGGTCACGATCGGAGATAGTATTTAATGGCGGTTCCTTCTGTTTGACGACGAATCCTTTAAAGGAACTCAATTCGCCACTTAAAACCACCCGGCCAAAAAAATTCATCTTGCCAACTTCGGTCACTCTTAATTGTAACTTGCCATCGTCAAGCAAAATGGCATCATTTTTTTGGATATGTTCAAACACCCATTTATGCGGCAAGGGAATTTCTTGTCCGCGTTGCCGATAATTATTTTTGAAATGAACAACCTCACCTTTTTTCAGCACAACGTTTCCAGTTAATCTGCCAACCCTTAATTTAGCGCCCTGCAAATCAAGCCAGACTGGCAAAACAATTTTCATCTTGTTAAAGGCTTTTTCGAGCTTGAGCAACCAGGAAGATAGTTCTGGCAAAGATAGATGAGAGCAATTTAATCTGAAACCTGTGGCGCCAGCTTCAACCAAGACTTCAATTTTATTCTTGACGGCTGGGCCGAGTGTAGCAATGATCTGGTAATTATTTTTTCCCAATTTCATCTTTTATAATTAAAAAATTAATTAAATTTTCACCGCCAATCAACTGGTCAAAAAGTGATCACCCAAATTCATTTTTCAACCGATCATCCTGTCATTAATCATCCTGTCATTAATCATCCTGCTATTAATTATCCTGCCATTAATTATCCTGACTTTAGCTGTTTCATCTGTTGTTTAT
>CAZNDR010000070.1:4573-12639 GCA_964571835.1 uncultured Cytophagia bacterium
ATTAATTATCCTGCCATTAATTATCCTGACTTTAGCTGTTTCATCTGTTGTTTATAAATTTCCCTGATTCGCAGCAGCGTCTCATTATAATGTCCTTGTTTGAAATCAGGAAAGCTCCAGGGAAATGGCAAATATTTTCCTTTTTCATAACGCAGCGTTAAATCGGCGTAAATACCAAAATCCAGATAAATTTTCTGCCAGTTGTATTTTGCCGAAGCCAGCACAATCTTATCATAATCGAGGTAGCCAGGATCCAAATTGACTTTGCGGTTGCCACCGATCGCAAGCTGATCTTCAATCGCATTACACTCAATTTTAATGTGGGCTAATTCGCTCGGATTGATTAATTTTTCAAACGACCAAAACAAGCGAAAAATTGGCCAATCCATTTCAGTACGATAATATTCTGAAACATCGAAAGCAAATTCTGGGCTCTGATAATCAATCTGTCCGTATTTCTCGACCAGGAGCGATTGGGCTTGCAGCAATAATTCCTTATCACTATAAAGCACGCCGCAAAGTAGCTTCACAAAAATTGGTTCACAAGGTTTCATAGAAAAAGTCGCGACAGTATCTAAGCAAACCCAGCATATAATTTGTGCGCTTAAAATATGATAAAAAAAGGTGGGAAAGTCAAGAAAAAAGTTGATCATGCAAGGAACTACAACTCTTAAATGCCAGTAAAAAGATTTGGCTTTCGCATAAAATTTTTTTTATATAGTACAACTTTCCGCATCGCTGTTCATTTGATGGTAATAGCAACTTAGGTGATTTCTCATTCGCTTCCATTTTAGACGATACTGAAAAAGTTTCTCAAAGCGGAGCAAGTGTGAGACGAATCTTCTGGTTATCCCTTCTTTTCTTTGTATTTCTGAATTGCAGCCGAACAGCGAACCAATCTATAAAACTGGGTGGCGAGCTCGTCATCGATGAAGGCAATCCTCTACCTGGACTTGACCCTGCTGTAGTTGACCATATCGAAAACCAAATGATTGCTTTCCAGCTTTTTGACGGCTTGCTGCAATATCAGCCAATTGACTTTAAACTTATCCCAGCGTTAGCCGAAACTTGGCACACCCCAGATAGCGGCAGGATTTGGACTTTCCGCTTGCGTTGTGGCGTACGCTTTAATGATGACGCTTGTTTTGCAGATGGCATTGGGCGCGAGGTAATCGCCGATGATTTCAAATACTCTTTAGAGCGCATCATTAATTGGCGGGAAAATGATTCTGGTTGGAAAATTTTTCAGGAGATAGAGGGCGCCAATGAGTTTCGCCGAGGTAAAGCAACAGAGGTCCGAGGAATTATCATCATCGACCGCTATACGTTGCAGATTCGATTGACAAAGCCATCTTTTCTGTTTCTTCATCGGTTGGCAAACCAGAAGGGCTGGGTGGTGCCACAAGAGGCAATCGTCGCCTACGGCAGCAAATTTCGCGAACACCCAGTGGGCACGGGTCCTTTTCGGCTGATCAGTTGGGATCCAGTTCGCGGAGTTTATCTGGTCAAGAATCCTAAATATTGGGAACGCGATTCCACTGGCATCCCGCTGCCTTATCTTACTGCTATTTGCTTTCCTTTAGGTCCATTTTATTCCTTTAATGGCAAAACGCTGCCGCAATTTGAGGGAAAAGATTTTGCTACGATATCTGCTGAGAATGAAGAATATTTAGAGCTAATTCGCGCTTATAATGAAACTCAGAATGAGCGACTCAAACTCCGAATCTGTTCCACTCCGATTGCCAATTCCTTTTTCTATGTTTTTCGGATGGATGCAGATTCGCCGTGGGCAAAGAACAAACTTCTACGTCAGGCATTAGCCTGGGCGATTGATCGAGAAGTTTTCGTTGGTAAAGGTTCTTTGCAAGTAATATTAGCCAAAGGACTTATCCCGCCCAAGCTGACTGGCTATCGTTCATTAGCAAAATGTTATGAATTTAACCTGGATAAAGCGAGAGAATTGCTCAGTCGTGCTGGATTCCCAAATGGACACTGCCTACCGTCGTTGCAGCTTCATGTGCTGGGACATTCAATTGGCAGCGATTGTCAAAAGGTAGCACGGGATCTGACAGCGATCGGCATTAGGCTTGAATTCATGGCGAATCCTGCTGCTGTCCACTTTGATGCGGTAGCACGAGGAGAATATGATTTCTTTCGCGACGGCTGGATCGCCGATTATCCTGATCCGTTCGACTTTTTTCAGCTTTTCAATTCGCTTTCGCCTTATAATCATGCGCATTACCACAATATTGAATACGATGCTCTTTTTGATCGCGCCCAAAGAGAACAAAACCAGGAAAAACAATTTCGACTTTTTCAGCGTATGGAAACGATCCTTTCAGAAGACTGTCCGGCGATTTTTATCATGCATGAGTTGGACAGCTATGCCATCCATCCAAAAGTGCACAACTTAAATTTGTGCATCAATCCCTGCCGCTTGAAATTTTACAAATACGTCTGGATTGAGCCATGAGCTATCACAGTTTAAAAATCCGATTTCTTACCATTGTGCTGTTGACGGCAGTGATCCCGTTGTTGTTGGTTTTAAGCTTCTCCTATTTCCGCACTGTCCGGATGACGCAAGAGTTCACAGCAATTGACATCCGACGTAGCCTGGAACGATTTCAATTTATGGTCACTGCTATCCATGAGGAGCAGATAAGAACCGCTCAAATGATTATAGAATCTATGTGGACTCATGCTCGGTCCATTTCAGGGCAAAACTACAGTATAGCTAAAGATGAAAAATCGATTCAGATTCTAATTGACTTTCTTGCTAATCGCTTAAATATTTTTGACAGTGCGCTTTGGGCTGATATGAATGGTCATCCCGCGGCAAAATTTATCTGGTTAACGGATGTCGCATCTCAACGGTTCCGAGAGGTGTTTGTCGAGACTCGGCATTTTACTCCTGAAGATTCTAATTTGGCAAGGAAACGAAAATTTTTAAAATCAAATGAAGTCGACTTCTTGCCACCGAGCATTTCCAAAACTGGTTTTATGCAGTTTATGAAATTACCAATTTGCTCATCAGATTATACGGAAAAAAATGATCAGCACTTGGGCAATCTGTCCATTGCCCTAAGGCTCGATTTTCTGTTTAATGAAGCGACAAAGCGAGCGCAGATTCCTTTCGATCAGACACCGATTGTCGTTGATACTAAGGGCACTATCCTGTATCATCCAGAGCAAAAGAATATATGCCAAAAGCTGAATTTGATTCATCCGGAATTGAATATCATGATGAAGACTCATCTGAAAAGTCCCCATGAAATGCTATGGCAAAAGCACAAGGATTGGTTTCTTGCCTGCTCGCCGCAGGAGCATTGGATTTTAGTCCTCGCCTCTCAGCAACCCACCTTGATCGCTAAATCGCGGCCGATCTATTTGATAAATGGGGTACTCATTCTCTTAACTCTTGCCCTCGCTGCTTGTTTGCTCATGTTTTCCATGAACAAAGTCAGTCGCTCTCTGGCGGAAGTTGCTGCTGGAGCCAACGCCATTGCTCAGGGTGATCTGAACAAAAGATTACTGATTCGCTCTGCTGACGAAATCGGAATTTTGAGCCGCGCTTTCAACACCATGGCCGATTCGCTGGAAACCATGATCCAAGAACGCGTGGAAAAAGAAAAACTGAAGGAGCTCAACGAATTAAAATCAGCTTTTGTCTCGCTCGTCTCGCACGAACTTCGGCAACCGCTGGGACATATTCTCATCGCTGCTGAAAATATGCGCAAAGGAATTGGCGGCAATCTCAGCGAAAAACAAAGCCAGTATCTGGATAAAGTGAAATCCAATACCGTCACTTTAATACACATGATCCAAGAGCTACTCGACCTTTCCCGCATCGAAGCCGCGCGTATTGAACTGGATCTGACTCCTGTACCCATCAATTCTCTGATCACCGCAGTCATAGACGAATCAAGTCATTTATGGCAGGAGAAAGCGCTTTTTGTGCAACATTGCCCGGCACAGGTTGAGATTTCTATTCAGGCAGATAGAGAAAAAGTGAAAGAAATTTTAAGTAATCTGCTGGACAACGCCATCAAGTACACGCCGCAGAAAGGCAGAATTACCATTACTGCTACCAAAGAGGCGGATAAAGTGGAAATCGTCGTCGCTGATACTGGAATCGGCATTTCTCCAGACCATTTGGTACATATTTTCGATCGTTTTTATCAAGTTAAAGACGACCGCCTGCAACGTAATCATGGCGGCTTAGGTCTGGGATTGAGCATCGTGAAAAGTTTCGTGGAACTTCACCTTGGCAGCATTCATATTGAAAGCATCGTGGCTAAAGGCACCAAAGTCTTTGTCCGCCTGCCTTTGTCACAACAAAAAGATGCTGACGATTAACTTATGATGTTCGATTTTGGCAAATGGCCATTGGCATTTCGCAATTGGCTTTTGGTGGTTGAAGGGCAACATTTAACAATTAAATAATGGAACAATAATGTAACATAAGCCCACCTTTGCTGGATCAATTTTAATTAATTGGTCTGGCGAAGGAAGATCGCTGGCTGGTGACCAGGGCTTGGGCAAAATTCATATTTTTTATCTCAAGCACGATATCTACCTTTGGTAGAACTTGATAATTATTGTTCATCCGAAGAATGGTGTGCATCAAGTTTAAAAATTAATGGAGCAAGAAATGACAAAAATCCTAATACTGGACGATGACAAAGAAGGCTCAGAATTACTGAAAGATTATCTGGAAACTGAAGGTTTTAAAATTGTCCTGGCATTCACGGCAACAGCAGGTTTGAATTTACTGAAACAAGAAATGTTCGACGTTCTACTATTGGACATTCAGTTGCCAGGTGACGACGGCTTGAAGATTCTCAAAGCAGTCAAAGCCGAAGACGCGGAAATGACGATTATCGTTATTACAGCCTATGGTTCGGTTACTCGAGCTGTGCAAGCGATGAAAGATGGTGCTTACGATTTTATCGAAAAGCCAATTGACACGGAGCGATTGCTTCACCTTTTGCGTAAGGCTGAGGAAAGAGGTAAGTTGCTCAAGTCGGAACAATTACTGCGGGAAGAATTTAGTCGCGCACGGGGATTGCTGGTCGCTCGTTCTGAAGCGATGCGAAAGGTAATGGAACAGGTAAAGCAAGTCGTCGGCACCGATTTTACTGTGCTGCTTCAAGGCGAGAGCGGCACGGGAAAAGAACTGGTAGCTCATCGAATTCATCAATTAAGCCCACGATCGCAGCGACCTTTTCTTGCCATCAACTGTGCTTCCATGCCGGAGACGCTAATTGAAAGCGAACTTTTTGGTCATGAGCGGGGCGCCTTCACCGGCGCTATAACAACTAAAAAAGGCCGGTTAGAGCTCTGTGATGGAGGTACGTTGTTCTTGGATGAGATTGGCGACATGGCACTTTCCACTCAAGCGCATTTGCTGCGCTTTCTTGAGGAAAAGACTTTCAGTCGCCTTGGTGGGTTGAAGACCATCGAGGTGGACGTGCGCATTCTGGTAGCTACCAATAAGAACCTATCGCAGTTGGTCGCCAAAGGCTCGTTTCGCGAAGACCTATTCTACCGCCTCAACGTCATTCCCATTACCGTACCACCGCTGCGTGAGCGACGTGAGGATATGCCAGACTTGGTTGACTATTTCATCAAATCCTTCACTGCCAGGCTAAACCAGGCTCCTTGTTCTCTTTCAGATGATGGAAAACAATTTCTGATGAATTATGCCTTTCCCGGCAATGTGCGTGAACTGAAAAACTTGCTCGAACGGGCACTCGTGTTTCGAAAAAATTCAGCCATGATCGCTGCGGAAGACCTGCGCTCGGTTGGCATGAATGCTACAACAGATTTAGTTGCTTCTCCGGTAGTGCTGAAACAGGCTGAGGAAAGATTTCGACGCCAGCATATTCAAAAAGTTTTAACTGAATGTAACGGGAATATAACCCGGGCCGCTCGGATGCTGGGATTGTCACGATCTCATCTTTCTTCCTTGGTTCAGGAAATAGGATTGAAATGATAGCAGCACAGCCAAATTACTCTAATAACAACATCACCCAGATTGGCAAAAGGCCAATTTTTATTCCATTCACTTGCTTTACTCCTGTCACATTTTCTGTAACCAAAATGCCATTGCCTGCATCGAATGTTTTAGCGAATTGTGCCAATCCCCGTAAGTCTGCCTGATCCAACTGGCTTCGATATTTAATTTCTACCGGTATCACATTTGTGCCAATACGAAAAACAAGGTCAACTTCTCCTCTGTTCCGCCAGTAAAAAACGTGTCCTTCATGGGCTTGCGCCAGGTAATGGGCACGAGATACTGCCACAGTTTCTACCATTTTCCCCAGTATCTCGCGGTGTAATTCCGAAACAGCGTGGATCCGTAAAAAGGCGTTCCGAATTCCAATGTCCGCCACATAGAGCTTTTTATTGGCTTTTTTAATTCCTTCAAAGGAACCAGAATATTTCTCGGAGATTAAAAGTAACCTTGCCGAAGACAAATAGGTCAAATAATTGGAAACAGTATGAACCTTGGTTTTGAAATTTTGCGCTAACGAGTGATAGCTAAAAAGTTCACCACTGTTATAAATGCTATACAGGAAGAGGTCATAAAGCAAACGTCGATCACCTACAGCAAAAAGCTGTGGCACATCTTTAAAAAGCACGCGATCGATTATATCTTCACGGATCAGCCGGTAAAACTCCCGCTGGTCCAAGACCTTTAATCCTTCCGGAAATCCACCGCGAACTAAATATTCTTGCCATTGGGGATACAGTGTGCGTCGCCATTTTTCCAAAAACAGAGGACGCACTGCTATTTCTTCTGCAAAATCAATGAGGCTTTTTCCTTCTATCCTGGTAGGCAAGGATAGCTCGCTAATTTCGAGACTAATGCCTCTGAGCTCGATAAATTCTCGAAAACTCAATGGTGGCAGATGAAAGGTTTGGATACGACCAGTCAGACTTTCGCGAGAATTTTTTAGGATGAACAAAGCCGATGAGCCTGTAATAAAAATTTTCGGTTGGTATCTATCCCAGATATTTTTGAGCTCTAACGCCCAGTCCGGCGCGAAATGTGCTTCGTCAATAAAAAGATAAAGCTTCTTCTGCTTTGGAGCGATCTGTTCCCGATAAAGGTCAAAGCTTTCTTTGATAGGATGAGTAATGGTTTGAAACTCCACTGCATCGGCAGAGAAGTAGAGGATACTTTTGGCTTCAACGCCTCGTTTTAGAAGCTGCTGAATCAGTTGGATAAAAAGGGTAGTCTTGCCTACCCTCCTCATGCCTACCACAGCCGTAATGCGTGCACTATCTATTGCCGTCTGCAAGATTGGAAACAATTGTCGCTGAGTTGCAGGAAAGCTGAGGCTTTCCCCTAACCACCAGGGATTCTGGACAAAAAGCGAATTGAGGATTTTATCGTTCATTTTTCTCTGCTCCTGCACTGTAAAAAACAGTAGAATCGAGCTGCTCTGATCGTACCAACAGCTTTTTATTTCTGTGCCTTTGAGGAGACAATATAATAAAAAATCTTTGCTCATGCAAGGGCAAAGTTTGGTTAATAGCATGACTTTATTGTATCGCCTGGAAAGTTTGCGCATAACGCTGCAATCGATCCCTACTTCTGCTTTTTCCCCTCATCTGTCAATCCCAGCTAACACCTTTGTCAACTGCAGCTAACACTTCAGGCAAATTCTGCAAATTTTTCTTCAAATGAGCAATCACCTTATCTTCTGGAAGATCAAACGCTTTGAGCTTCATATTCTTGTTTAAAAGCAATGGCACGATAACTGTTTTCTTCACTCACAAATAATTCCCATTAATCAGTTAAGCATAGCTAACAGGAGGTACAATATGAAAAAAACTCTACTGCTTACAACGCTGTTTTTCGGAGTGACCTTGCTGCTGAGCGTCAAACAGATTTTTGGCCAAAGGGTGGTCGTTGTTTCTGCTGAAACTCCTTGGACAGATTCAAAACTTGAAGTAACACAAGGGCAGCGTGTAGCGATCCTTGGAAAAGGTTTTGCTGCTCCAGGAGGTACACAGAAAGACTTTTTTGAAGTGTGGGATTTTAGAGGACCCGAAGG